>JBMSAV010000063.1:0-3230 GCA_049414645.1 Candidatus Aenigmatarchaeota archaeon | reverse complement strand
GTTATTTAGAGTTGCTAATAGAGTTGCTGTTGAGCATAATGGACAAAGAAAAAGATTGTTAGATGTTATAAGAGAACAAGCTATAAAAATGAAAAAAGCAAAGAAAAGCAAAAAAGTAGCAGAGGAGGTTGATGATATGTTGGATATTGAAGCAAAAATAGCACCACCAGAACAAACATTAGAAAAAGTAAAAGAAAATGCCAGAAAATATGGAGCAAAAATTTTAACTCCCGAAGATGAAATACTAAAATTAGCAGAAAAATATAAAGGCGAAAGGGGAAGATGGGGTAAAATAATTGGAAAAGTTATGGTTGAATATCAAGGACAAAAAATGACATTAGCTGAATTGATAGCTATGAATAGAAAAAAACCAAAATTATCAGAAACAGAAAGGAAAAAAAGAGCAGAAAGATTAAAGAAAGCAAGAGAAGAAGGAGCAGGAAAAAGAGGTTTTTATGTTAAGCTTGGCAAAGGAGAACCCTGGCATTTATATCGTCTTCAAAGCAAATTAGAAAGAGGAAAAATTGTTTCACTATCACCAGAGGATAAAAAAGTTCTAGGACCTATATTTTGGGAAATTATAAATGAATTATATCCTTATGCTACTTCTTCTGCTACTATAACAAGAATGTTATCAAGTGGAGCAGGAGCAAAATTTGCTATTACTAATTATCCAAGATTATATTCTTCTAAAAAAGCATTTTCAGATACTTTAAAAGCATTAACACTTGCTGGTGCTTTTGATGATAAACCAGATGGATGGAAAGCTGTTGCTGTTATATTTAGATTAAAAGCAAACAGCCAAAAAGAACTTATAGATAAACTTAATAATAGAATGGCAACAATAGAAGAAAAATATGGTATTAGAAGACCTGAAATAAGCGAAAAAGATAAACCATCTCAATTATTGTTAAAATTATCTAATTTTTATAGGGAATATCGTGAAGCATTATTAAAACAAGGAAAGAAACTGATAAAGGAAGGGGATAAATTATCAGAAGAACATAGAGCAATACAATATAGAGAAGCCAGAGAAAGATTATCAAAAATTACTCCTCCTGGTGAAGTAAAAGGTAGAAGAGTAAAAGTAGCAGAAGAAATTGAAGAACTTGGAGATATTGAAGACTTTATTGAAGAAGAAATTGCCGAATACGAAAGAGAAGTTGGTGCTGAATTTCTTGAAGTTTCTCAACCAGTTTCATTTACACAAAGTTTAGTTAATGGTCTTGTGATTGGATTTGTTTCTATTGGAACATTATGGGCTACTAGCAAAATATCTGACTTTATAGCTAATTGGATAAGCAAATGGCTAAAAGCAGATGAAAGATACATTAAAGCATTTGGAGATATTGGTGCTGGTATTCTAATTCTCAATTCACCTAATATATGGAGAGCATTTATGAAGGATGAAATGCCAATTCAAGGAAAGGTTGCTGCGTTAGTTGTAGGATGGGGTAGTATAGCTAACGGTATAACACTAGCAATTAGAAATGAAAGATTGATTAAAGTATCTGAAATGGTAGATAGTGCTATTGAAGGAATAGGCAGATTTATCACAAATGCTATAACACAAAAACCAGAAGAAAATGAAACATCAAAACTACAAAATATAACACAAACAACAGATGATTGGAGAATATCAACAAATGAAGACATAGAAACAGGAACAGAAGAGATATACGGTTTAGACCTATTGCCTACAAAAGCAGACACAACAGAAGCTGATACTGAATATGTAGAATATAACTTTGAAGTTGAAAACTAAACGGAGGTTGGAACTATGGAAAACGCAAAGATAGATAAAATTTTTGAAATTGCCAGTGAGATGTTTGCTGAACTAACAGCAACACCAATTTCAAAAGATATTGAAAAAGATATTGAAGCACTTTTAATAAAGGAAACTCCAACAGAAGCAAAAATTGTTAGTTGGAATGGAAATGTTATTGCGCAAGGCACAATAGATGAAGTTATTGAAATAGCACAACAAAAAGGATATGCTGTTCCAAGAGGAGCAGTAAGAACTGCTAAACCTGGTTCAAAAATTCCAATTACTCTTACTGGTGGAAGATTAGCAAGTTTAGGTGGTTATAAATTACCAGTATCTACTCCTCCTATGAGAATATCTGATGCTGATAATCTTGCTGCGACAATTCTTGTTGGTGCTGCTAGGTCATTAGGTCAAGATGTGATTATAGAGCCTTTTGCCCAAAGCATAAGGTTATCTCAATTTTCTGCTAAAATGGAATTCTTTAATCCAGATATTGGTGGAAACATTATAGGTAGAATTCAATCTGGTTCTATAACTGGATTTGTATTAGGATATGAAATTAGAGTGGATGTGACAGAGACAACTATTCCATATACAAGAGATGATTCTGGTAATTACAATGCCCAACCTTCAACTGGTATAGCTTACGAATTATTAAGACAAGCATTTAATCACGGAGAGGCTGCGCCAAGAAAATCAAGAACAACTATTGAAAGAATATCATTAGCAAACTATACTGAAATTTCTTCTGATGTTGCTGCGGTTGCTGTTGAAAGGAACAACGCAACTCCTGATGAAGTTCAAAAATTTGTTGTCTATAAGAGAGGTGCTGGAATTAGATGGAATTATTACACATTACACTTAAATACAAACATTCCTATGTATAAGAAACTATATTACTTCATTCCAGGAGACCCTGTTGTTTTAGAGCTTAACTTTAACGAAAGCTTCTTAAACGATGAACTTTATACTGGAAATGCTAACTTGGAACTTATTAGAAGCTTAAAAGGTTATATCACTTGTATAATGAAAATTTTGAAAGTAGTTTCAAGATAATTGCTTACTTCCAACTTCAAAAGCATTAGGGAGGCAAAAGCCTCCCTATATACAAAAATGTTGCTTAAAGAAATAATATCAATTGAATATGCCAATAAACCCTTCTTATTCTTTGTAAAAAGTATTAAAACAAAAAGAAATGAAAATTTTTTTGTTTCAACTGGCTTTAATAGACCTTGTTCTGTTGGTGAAAGTAATTTTGGTGAAATTTGTAATGTTATTAGCTTTTCTCTTTTTGTATTAGACAGAAAAAGTGATTTTTATCCAATTTTAAGCATTTATGCTGGATATAAGGATAACTACTATTTTACTGTTGAAGAAGAAATTCTAAAACAAATTATTTAACCTTTGAACTTTTATTTAGATATTTTGAAATTTTATATCTCATAGTTTTTAAATTTTAAAG
>JBMSAV010000062.1:0-3237 GCA_049414645.1 Candidatus Aenigmatarchaeota archaeon | reverse complement strand
AATGTTTTGTTCTGTATTGTAATTGTATTATTATTAACTTCAAAAGTAATTTCTGTACCATTAAAGACTAACGTCCCTTTACCATTTGTTAAAGTTATTGTATCTAAAACTTTCCCCTCAAAATATCCTTGCTTAACCAAGAAGTTTCTTATATCGTCTTCAGTTAAACCAGCAGCTTCTATTTGAATTAAATCTTGTGCTACAGGCAGAACTTTTATATCACTTAATCCATATGTGTTAAGCCTTTCTGTCAAGATCTTTACTATTTCTTGAGTTTCTGTTGTATTGGTATAACTAATAACTCTTAACAATACTCTAGTTCCACCTTCAATATCTATTCCAAAGTTTAAGACCTTTGTTTTTACTTCTTTTAGTGAAAAGCCAATGTTTCTGTCGTCTATCGCTTTGCATGATGCAGGTTGATTATTAGAAACTATAGGAATAAAGTCATCTTTTTTAACATTTTCTAAAACTTCTCTAAAATCTTCTAAAGTATAAATTAACTTTCCCCCAATTTGTGTAATTTTGTCTCCAAGTTTTACATTTTGGCAAATAGCACTCTCATTAATGAAAGAGACTTCCAACCAAGATCTTTGATAAAATATTCTAGAGAGAGATAACAAAGAAATTAATATCATGATAACTAAAACTAATAATCTAATGTCTTTTATTAAACTTACCAAAAACTACCACCTCTATTAATGCAGCGTTTAATATCCATGTGTTAACTATATCTGCGATAAATCCAATTATTTGAATTTGTGCTATGTTCGTTAATAGTGTATTGTTGGATAGGAAGAGAACTATTAACATAGAAACTACTAAGCTAAAATTGATTGTTAAACCTGTTATCAATGCTTTTTTATACTGCTCGTAAAATTCTGTCTCCTTGCTAGATAGTATCTTAGTGACAAGAAGTATGTTGACATCTATTGCGAAAGCTATTAATATAAGCATTGAAGAAAAACCAGCAAAAGAAATCTTTTGGTTGAATAAATCCATTATACCGAAGACTGCTATGATGTTTGCAAGCGATGATATAATAATTGTTGTTGCTATTGATAACCTTTTGTATATATAAAAGTTGATTATAAAGAGAAGAATGTATGCAGCTGTTAATAAAGTAATTACTTGAGAAAAGAACGCGCTTCCTAACTCTGGGCCAACGAAATGTATAGAATGCTCTATAGGATATAAGCCATTATAGTTTAGAATTTCTAATATTTCAGAAGCATTTATGCTTTCTTCAGCTAGTATATTTATTGTAGTATAGCCTTCTGATGTTTTTGAAGAAGAAACAATAAACTTTTCTATCCTTTTCTTAATTATTGGTTCTATTTCTTCGTTTTTTATTGTTTTGTTGAACGTTAAAGTAAGAGAAGTCCCCCCTTTTAGATCAATATCTTTAATAAATAACTCTCCTGTTTTTGAGTAAACTTTATAAATTCCAAACAACGAAATTGCTAGCAAAGCTAGAGGGATTGGTATTAGTTTTACTAGTTTGAGCTTCATTTAACATTTTTTATACATTGAAAATTAATAAAGTCGAATTTTTTCTAGGCTTTTAATAACAATTATTTTCTAAGCCCTGGGAGGGATTCGAACCCTCAACCTCCCGCTTACGAGGCGGGTGCTCTACCTAGTTGAGCTACCAGGGCATTTTATCTTTTGTTACAATAAAGTTATATTTTCTCAAGTTAAGTTATCTTATGATAGAATATAGAGAAGAAAGAGAAACCATTTTTTGGAAAAGAGATAGAAAAGGGATAAAATGCAATGTTTGTTATTTTGAGTGTACTATTCCAGAAGGGAAGGTCGGCGTTTGTAAAGTTAGGCAAAACAAAAGGGGCGAGCTTATAATTAAGGATTATGGTATGGTCGAAGGTTTAGAAGTTAATAGGGTAGAGGAAAGAAACTTATATAATTTTCTTCCACAAACTTTCGCTTTAGCTATAAAAATGAAATCTCCAAAAGAATTCCAAATATTGCCAGATGTTAAAAGAATTAATAAAAAATTTAAACCAATTGAGTTAGTGTCTTATGCTAAAGAAAAGAAGGTTAAGTCAATAATATTTACAGGAAGCGAATTTGTTGGACATTATGAATATGTTGTAAAAGTTTTTAGGGAAGCAAGGAGGAGTAACATAAGGACAATTTTAACAACAACTGGTTTGATAAACGAGGAACCAATAAAAAAAATCTCTAAATATACAGATGCTTTGGTAGTCTATTTTTTTGCTTCTGGGAATGAAGGTTATTATAAAAAAAATTCTCTAATTGGTAAAGTAGAAAGGCTTTATGAAGTTGTTAAAATGTTTGCTAAATATAGAGTTTTTATAGAGGTTGTAAATGTTTTAGTTAGAGGATATGAAAATGTTGAAGAATGTAAAAATCTTGCCAATTGGGTCGTTTCTACTTTAGGTGCAGAGATCCCTATGCATGTTTTGAAAGGCAATAATAAGTTAAGTTTGGTTCAACTTAAAGAATATTATACTGCTTGCAAAGATGCAGGTTTGAGATATGTTTATATTGATAATTCTAGAGATCCTTTAATGGAAAGTAGCTATTGCCATAATTGTGGAGCTCTATTAATAGAAAGGGTTGGCTGTAGAGTTAAATCAATTAATTTAGTTAACGATAGATGCCCTAATTGTGGAATAAAACATAATTTTGTATTTGAGTGAATTTTATGAATGAAATAAAAGAAAAGATTCAAAAGGGTTGGATTCATTCGAAAATGTGGTTTGACGTTTTGGCTGTAACTAAGGATGCTGCCGAAGAAAGTTTGAAGAATCATATAGAAAAATTGAAAAAAATAGAAAATTGTATTGTTGTTAAAGAAGATTTAAAAGAAACGATAGAAACCGAAAAACCTTTGCCAAGAGTAGAAAGGGCTTATTCTAAAGCTGCGGAAATTGAAATTTTAACAAAAGATATAGAAACTTTACTTAGCATAACAATATTTTTTGCTCCTTCTGCCGTTGAAGTTTTAGAACCAGAAAGTTTGAAGATTAATGCTGCTAGCATCCAAACAATAATGAATACAGTTGCTGATTTATTGCATAGATTTGCTTCTCAGGGGATCGGAGGAATTGTTATAGCTAAGACTTAGAGTATACATATCTTTAATAATTTCTCTAGTTCTTTGTAAGGCAGCACTACTCCCATAATACCTTAGATAGCCTCCCACTTCATAAAGTCTACCTAATGCTTCTAATGTATTAATTTGTTGTCTCG
>JBMSAV010000061.1:0-3503 GCA_049414645.1 Candidatus Aenigmatarchaeota archaeon | reverse complement strand
GAGAAGAAGAAAAAATCAGAGAAGAAAAAGGATTTTGGAGTTTTGGTATTTGATCTTTTTAGCTTGCTAGATTTATAAACTTAAAAAATTAATTTTTATATTTAAAAGTATGACAACAAAAATTATCGTTATCGAAAAACCAAAATTAAAGAATCCTGTATTCATAGAGGGATTACCAGGAGTTGGAAACGTTGGGAGAGTAGCCGCTGGCTATTTAATTGAAGAACTAAAAGCAAAAAAATTTGCCGAGCTTATTTCCTCTCATTTCATGCCAGTAGCCTTAATTCCCCAAGGCTCCCAAGTAGAAATGATTAAAGCAGAATTCTTTTATTGGAAGGCAAAAAACAAAAACCAAAATGATTTAATAATAATGATTGGTGATAGCCAAAGTGCGGATCCTGAAGGACATTATGAAATAGTTGATGAGATTTTGAAATTTTTAAAGAAGTTAAATGTTAAGGAAATATTTTCGTTGGGTGGATTAAACATAGGGGTACAAACAGAAAAACCAAAAGTAGTTGGTGCTGTAAGTGATGCTTCCTTAGAAAAGAAGTATAGAAAATATAATATAATTTTTGATACCAGCCAAAGGGTTGGAACTATAGTTGGAGCTGCAGGTCTTTTTGTTGGATTAGCAAAATATTATAACATACCAGCAATATGCTTACTTGGCGAAACTTCAGGAATGCCTTTCTTACCGGATCCAAGAAGTGCAGAAGCTGTAATTAAAGTTCTTTCGGAAATACTAAATTTAAAGATTGATACAAGTAAATTACAAGAAAAAATAAAAGAGATGAAAGAATTCATGAAAAGGATAGAAGCAATGCAAAACCAATTGCTACAACCTCCAATTACACCAAAAACAGAAAAAGAAAAACTTACATATATTGGTTAAGCTTTTCTCATCTCTTCCAATTCTCTTTTAAACCTTTCAATAACTCTCGGTAAATCTTTATCTTCAACTCTAAAAACTTTTGCAGCTTCTCTTAAAATTCTTAGCTTTCTTTTCAATTCTTCAAACTCTTCATTCATTTCTTCAACCTCTTTCTCTCTTTCTTCCATTCTTCAAAAAGTTTTTTACATGCTGAAACTACTTCATTTTCATTTACTCCAAGCTTTTCTGCTACTTCTTTTAATATCTTTTCTTTCTCTCTTAGATAATTCAATGCAATCTCACCGCTACAAAATTCTAGCCTAACAATGCCATCAGCTATTCTTTTTGCCCCTATAATAATTATGTTTCCAATTTCTTTAGTTGATTTTAACATATTATGAGTTCCGCTACAAGCTTCGATTTCCTCTCCAATCTTAACTATTCTAATTCTTTTTTCAGGTATGGCTCCACCTTGATATATTCTAAATCCGTATCGTTTTTCGGCATCAGCTCTATTTTCAATGGTTATTTCTATTGGTAAATCTTGATTAACAATTTCATTAGCTAAAGTTTCTATTTTATCAATATCTTCATCGCTCAACCTATCAAAATGAGTTATATCTAATCTTGCCTTATCAACATTAACATTACTACCAGCTTGCCAAACCCAACTTCCTATTACCTTTCTTGCAGCATAATTTATAATATGTGTTGCTGAATGATTTTTAGAAATAATCATTCTTCTTTCCTTATCAACTATACATTTAACAATTTCTCCTTCTTTCAAATTACAATTTTTAACTTTATGGAGTATTGTCCTACCAACTTTTATTACATCTTCAACCTCACAACCATTAATTAAACCTTTATCGCACTCTTGACCTCCTTGCCTGGGGAAGAATGCAGTCTTATCTAAAACTACATAGTTGTCTTTTATTTTAACAACTTTAGCTTCAAACTCGAAAATAGGCTGATAATAAAGTGGTTCAGTTTCTATTTCTTCAATTTCTATTGTCTTCTTTTTCTTTTTTAATACTGTTGTGTGTTTTTTATTTAGAATCTCATAGAACTCTTTGGTTGGTTCTATTCCCAATTGCTCTGGAGAAACACCGTAAGTTTCATATAACTTAACCAGCTCCTCCGTTGATAATGGCTTTCCATAGTTTGCTTCTATTATCCTTTTATTTCTTATTTTTGATTCTTTAAATTTCTTCTTTTCAACATTAATAACAGTTACTATATCGTTTTCACTTTGTTTTAATTCAGGAAATATTGGTTTAAGATAATCTGCATGCCAAATGGCTATTTCTTCCAAGTTTAAATTGAATTCAAATTTCTCTATCAAATTCATTGCTCTTCTTAGAATGACTCTAAGAAAATAACCAGCGCCAGAATTGCTTGGTATACCACCATCGGAAATAGCAAACGCTAAAGCTCTTGAATGATCTAGAATAGCATACATTGCTTGTATTTTTTCGATTTTTTCTATAAATTCGCTCTCATCTATTTTCAATTTTTCAATAATCTCTTTCTTCGCTTTTTTGAAATCCACAACATCTTCAATATTCAATTTACCAGATATTCTAGAATATTCTCTAAAAAGATCTTTATCAAATACTAATCCGCTTTTAATCAAAAATTTATCAATAATATTGTCAAACACAGCATCATAAGCTGTTAATGTAGCACTAGAAAACCAAGCTAGTCTTTCTAGTCCCCAACCAACATCTATAATTTTCATTGGTAGCTCTTTCAAACCATTTTCCCATGTAAAGTACATAAAGCCTGAATTGCATAATTCTAAACCCAATGAAAAAGTTTCAATGTATGGACCTAAAGCAGAAAAATCCGGCATCGTCCATAAGTCTTCAACATAAACCAATTTTTCCTTTGGTATTTTCAACTCTTCTGTTAAAAACCTAAAGTTTAATTCTATAGTCTCATTTCTCCAATAACCTTCTTTTGGATAATTAAAAGAATGCTGCCCGGGCATAACAAAACAAGTAAAATGTCTACCTGTAACTCCAACGTTTAAAATATCGTTAAACCTTAAGCAAACTTGTGGAACTATTAAAGGATTTGCTGGATATTCAAAAACCATTACACCATCATCAAACCTTTGAAAGTCTACAATTGAAGCAATATTATAGTAAATATCGTCTCTCCATCTTGCTAAAACTGGATATCTTGGAATTGAAGTATGCCCATTTTTCACAAAAAATTCTTCCATTTTTTTCCAAACATCTATATAGCTAAGCTTTTTTGCAAATGGATTATCTATAAAACCATATTCTTCTCCGCATTTTGGATCGGGACAATGTTCTCTTTCCTCTATACTCCAAAATCCTTTTCCACAAATAGGACAAACTTTTCTCTTAAAACCTTCTCTTTCGAATAAATCAACCTTCCAATATTTTTCGGGTTCTTTTTGAAATATTTTTAGAATCTCATCCTTATTAACCATACTATATTATTTGTTGATGATATTTTTAACTTTCCTTGTTTTGAATTTTAAATTTTAGGTTAGAAAATTAATATTGGGCTCGTAGCTTAGCCTGGTGGAGCACCCGCCTTATATGGCGATGCTCCTGAGAAAGCGGGGGGTCGTGGGGTCAAATCCCACCGAGCA
>JBMSAV010000060.1:0-6744 GCA_049414645.1 Candidatus Aenigmatarchaeota archaeon | reverse complement strand
TGTAGCAGAGCATATATTTCGTTGTGCTATACTAGCCTCTTTAATTTCTGATATAAAAGGTATAAATTTTGAAAAAATCGTAAGAATGATTTTATTGCACGATCTACAGGAAGCAATAATGGGAGATTGGGATACATATGCGAAAGAAAAATTTGGTGAAATAAAATTTAAAGAAAGAGAAAAGGAATCTATAAATAAGCTTTTGTCTATTTTGCCAGAAGAAATAAGGGATAAATATTCAAATGCATGGAATGAATTTTTAGAACAAAAAACCATAGAATCAAATATTGCAAAGCAAATAGATAAATTAGAAATGGTATTGCAAGCTTTAGAGTATATGGAAGAAGGCTACGATAAAGAAGCTTTAAGTATTTTCTTTGATTCTAGTAAAGAAATTTTTAAAGATGAAGACTTTAAGAAATTGTATGATTTGTTAGATGCTAAAAGAAAGGCTCTGAAAACTGGTTAATCTTAAAAAAGGCCTTTTATATACGCTAACTTATTCTATTCTTTAAAACAACGATATTACTCATTCCTTTTCTCTTCCTTTCAATTAAACCGTTGGCTTCCAGCTTGTCAAGAATTCTAGTAACTTTAGCTTTTGAAAATTTTGTTTTTTCTATTAATTCAGATTGAAATATAGCTCCTTCAGCATCAATAACTTTTTCTAAAACGGTTCTTTCATCAGGGCTTAATTTGTTAAAAATTTCTTTATAACTATCTTTCGAAACCTTTTTCATTTCAACTTTTGGCTTAACTCTTTTAACTTTTGTTATTACTCTAACTTCATCTCCAAAAAATATAAAATACATACCTATCGCTACAACTAGAACCATTATTGCAATGCTTACGTTTGTTTGAAACTCAATAGTGGCCCACATTGGGCAAGCAGTACCCATAGGACAAGACATACTTCCAATTTTTTTTAAGGCTCTGTTGAAAGAATATACAATAAAACCAATTAATCCTGCTATTATTAGTATTATAACTCCGAAATACCTATTTTTCATAAGGATTTTAAGGTAGATAAAATTAAATACTTCCACCACTAGTCTTATGAATAACCTACGACAATTTATTCAATATGGAATTGCAATTTTGTTCTAGGGAAGAATTGGCTGGAAGAAGTTTATAGCTAAGCTTTAGCTAAGGGTTTGCTCCGAGGTTCAACTTCAATCGGTCCAAATTTTACAGATGCTCTATTCTTTCTACTATTTTGCTATTTTCACATTTTTCACATTCAAATTGAAAAGTCGTGTGAAATATTTTAAATTTTCTTAGTCTTTTGTTCAGCATTTTCGTTACATTTTTTATATCAGATAGATTTTTGTGTAAAGTATAAATGTGGGCAGTTAAAACGTTGACATTAGGGCATAATGCCCATATATGTACATCATGCACATCGGCAACTCCTTCTACCTTTTTCATCTCTTCAATAATTTCGTCTATGTTGACATTCCCTGCTACCCCTTCCATAAGTATGTTTATTGATTCTTTTACAATTCTTATCGTACTAATTAATACTAATAAAATTATGCCTATGCTTAGTAAAGGGTCTACGAGATAAAATCCTGTAAAAAATATTATTATAGCACCAATTATAATGGAAATAGAAGAAATTGCATCAGTTAATACATGCAAATATGCAGATTTTATATTTATGTCATCTTCATACTTCTTTAATTTTCTAAATACGTAAAGGTTTGCTAAAAATCCTAAAGATGCTACAGAAAGCATTCCAATACTTTTAACTTCGTTTGGGTTGACTATTCTTAAATAGGAACTGTATAGAATTACAATGCACGCTCCAATCAGAATTAAGCCATTAATAAAAGCCGCAAAGACTTCAGTTCTGTGATAACCAAAAGTCATTTTGTTTGTAGGTAATTTCTTAGCCAAATTTATAGCAAACCAGGAAATGTATAGTGAAAAAACATCCCTAATCATATGAATAGCATCGCTTATCAAGCTGACGCTTCCAAAAAGGTATCCACCAAAAATTTCTACAAAAAGAAAGATAGATGTCACATAAATTGCAATTTTCAAGTCCTTTTCTTTAATCTTTATTCTCATTTTCATTTTTATTGATATAATTTAATTTTTTTTAACTTGCTAAATTAAACGAACTCGTTTCTAATGAATATTGCAGAAAAACATTTTTAAATACAAAAAAATATTATCCTATAGTGGTTATGATGGCAGAAAAAGGAAAAGATGTTGTTATTGAAGCAGCAGAAAATGGACCTTATTTAGTAAAAGTCGATAAAGAAATATTAACAGCTCTTTGTAGATGTGGAGCGTCAAAAAACAAGCCTTATTGTGACGGAACGCATGCAAAAATAGGTTTCAAAGCAAGCAAGGCTACAGTAAAAGTATTATGAAATAAAAAATTTCATCTTTCGTTTTCCTTTAAAGAAATATAAATTTAGAAGAGATTGTTGATGATATAATTTACTTTTCTATAGCAGATAGCATTTCTTTGTTTGCAAAATTTCTTTTTGACATACATCATATCTTTTATCAAGAGAGCATTTTTCCACTTAAGTTTATTTTCAAATCAAAAGAGATTTATTTTGTTAGTTCTTTTGATACGGTATCTTAGGCTTACTTTGGATAAAGCTTTTTCATATTCGCTTTGCAGGAAAATACTTTCTAAAAGATCAAAAGAAAACTATCTAAATTAAACAAAGCATTATTTTCCTCTTATCTTCCTAATAGTTTTATGAAAGTAAAATTTTTCCAAATTTTGCAAAATGCATTAAATAGGCTGGTTGAATTTAAAAAATTAGAAAAGATTGAAAAAGTTTTGGCTTTGGATGTTGCTTACAAGGATGATTTAGCTTTTTGTGCAGCCGTTATTTATGATTTAAGACAAGAGAAAGTTTTGAAAGAATTGATAATTAAGGAGAAGATAGATTTTCCTTACATTCCCGGTTTGCTTTTTCTTAGAGAGGCGCCAATAATGTTAGAGGCTATAGAAAAAATAGATATAGATTATGACTTAATTCTTGTAGACGGTCATGGATTAGCTCATCCTAGAAAAGCGGGCTTAGCAACTATAATTGGAATATTAACAGGAAAACCAACAGTTGGAATAGCTAAAAGTTTTCTTTACGGAGAGATAAAAGATAGTTACATTTTTATTGAGAAGCAAAAGGTTGGTATAAAGTTTGGGAGATATTATGCAAGCATAGGTTCAAATATCGATATTGAGAGTTTAGAGAATTTTCTTAATATTATAAACTTCAAGTATCCTAAGGCATTAAAGATTGCTGATAAACTTAGTAAAACAACTATTATGAATTTTATTAAGAGAAAAGAATGATTATAGAACATTTTTAAGCTTGAATAATAATTCCAAAAGTATGGGAGTATCTAGGGTTAGAGATATAGAAAAAGAAAAGGAGAAGGAGAAAATTGGAGAGGAGAAGAAGAAAGAAAAGCCTAAAGAGGAAACTAAAAGACCGAAAAAAGTTGAAAAGAAAATTGAAGGGATTGTTAGAATTTTGAATACAGATTTAGATGCTAATAAAAATCTTCTTTACGGATTAACGGGAATTAAGGGCGTAGGTTACACATTTTCTAAAGCTGTTATAACTTCTTTGGGTTTAGATGCTTATAGAAAATTAGGCAGCTTAACTCCTGAAGAAATAGAAAAAATTGAAGATTGTTTGAAGAATCCTCAAAAATACAATATTCCCTCATTTCTGTTCAATAGAAGAAGAGATCCCGAAATCGGTTTAGATATTCATTTAGTTGGTCCAGATGTAGATATTTTTAGAA
The DNA here is from genome assembly GCA_049414645.1 of Candidatus Aenigmatarchaeota archaeon. Lineage (GTDB taxonomy): Archaea > Aenigmatarchaeota > Aenigmatarchaeia > CG10238-14 > SpSt-28 > SpSt-28. Next base: position 2,961 of record JBMSAV010000060.1, on the reverse strand, counting down.
GCATGGATATTAAAAGAGAAATTGAGCTAAAGACGTATAAAGGTTTTAGGCACATGTATGGTCAGCCCGTAAGGGGTCAAAGGACTAGAAGTCATTTTAGACATGGTAGGACAGTCGGCGTTCTACGAGGAAAAATGAAGCAACTAGCTCAGCAGCAGGCTAAAGAAAAGGAGAAGAAGTGAGAATATGAAGAGATTTAGGAAGAAATACAAAAAGCCAAGAAGACCATGGGATAAGGCTTTGCTAGAAGAAGAAAGAAAAATAATGATAGAATTTGGGTTAAGAAGAAAAAAAGAACTTTGGAGAGCTAGGGAAGAGTTAAGAAAGTATAGAAGGATGGCAAGAGATTTAAACGCAAGAAGAGATAAGGAAAAAGAGAAAGTTTTGATTCAAAAGTTGTATAGGCTTGGTTTATTGCCATCCCCAAGCGCCACTCTAGATGATGTTTTGAGCCTAACTGTTAAAGATTTGCTAAATAGAAGATTACAAACTATTGTTTATAAAAAGGGTTTGGCAAATACAATAAAGCAGGCAAGACAGTTTATCGTTCATGGGCATGTAAGAATTAACGGGAGAAGGATTGTATATCCGAGCTATTTGGTTAGCAGAGACGAAGAAGATAAAATAACATGCGACATAAAACCAAATATGCCAAAAGCAACAGTACAAGAACAAACAACACAACAGCCCAAAGCTGAAGTTAGCGTTGATTTTAAAGAGGGTGGTTAGATGAGTGAAAAGAAAGAGAGATGGGGGGTAGCTCACATTTTTAGTAGTCCTAATTCTACAATAGTTCACATTACAGATTTGAGTGGAGCTGAAACAATAGCAAGATATTCAAGTGGAATGATGACAGATAAGGATAGAGAAGGCGGAATGCCGTTTCCAGCTATGCTAGCCGCTAAGAAAGCTGCTGAAGAAGCTTTAGCAAAAGGAATTACTGGAGTGCATATAAGAGTTAGAGCTCCTGGAGGCATAAAGACAAAAATTCCTGGACCTGGAGCGCAAGCTGCTATAAGAGCTCTTGCAAAAGCTGGATTAAAAATAGGTTTAATTGAGGACGTAACACCAATAATTCATGGATATATGCGTAGGAAAGGCGGGCGTCGAGGAAGGCGAGTTTAGGGGTATTTATTCAATTATCCAAACTTTATCAATTCATTTCGAACGCAACTTCTCAATAATGCTCATTTTATCTTGAAGTATTACTAAAAGAGGAGAAAATATAATAATAAAATCCATAAATTTCCGGCCTTAATTTATTTGTATTTTAAAATTCTGTTTTTGAAGAGAAATTCAAGCTTTGTAGAAACTTCTTTAATTCATCTAATTCATTAATAAAAAGAAAATCTGTATTGAGTAATTCTGTTTTTATCATATCTTTGACCCTGTCTTTAATTATATGTTTATCTTTAATTTTAACAAAGCATATTGTTTTTACGTCATGAGCTACACTTTTAATCATTTGAAACTTATTATCTGTTACAAATACTTTAGTTCTGAGATTTCCATTAAACTTTTTAGTCTCTGTAATTTCAATTAGACAAAAAGGTGATTTCTCGTCTGGTATTGCAATATCAAAATTTTCTATTCTCTTGAAACAGTTAACGTTTGCATGAATAGTAAATGGTATATTTAGCTCTTCAAGAACATTTATTACTTCTTGCTCACTTTTTGTTGGTTTCACTTTCTTTAATGCCTTTAAAACTTTCTTTACATTTTCGTTAATCTCATTCGGTTTAACATGATGTAAATCTATAAAATTTTTGATAAAGTTTTCTTCAGAAATATTCACTTCTTTTATCAACTCTTTTAATTTATTAGAAAGAAATATAGAACTTTTTATATTTAGTTTTACCTTTCCATTTTCCCATCTTCTAAGCCATGATTCATCTTTGCCTATAATTTTAGAGAATTCAGGAATAGATTTGTTTAAAAGTATCCTAATAACAGAAATTATTCTTGGTTCATCTCTAATCTTATCAAAAGAAATTTTAGTAAAGTTCTCTCTTTCATCTCTAATTTTCTTGAAAAACTCTTTTACTTCATCTATATTCATCTTCATTATTGGCTTTATCTCTTCTTCTTTAGCTTCCACTTCCCCCTTTAAGGCTTTGAAAGCTTTTATGGCTTTTTCTAAGTTCATTTTATTTGAATTTTCGTTGAAGAGAGAAGAGAATACACTAATCCATCGAAAGGCTGGGGCACCATTTTTTATATGTATTTTTCCTCTCTCAACTCGCTTTAATGTATCAAAGCGAATTCCAGTCTTGGTACAAAATCCTTTTCTTGAGAGCCCTGTTGCAAGTCTTAGAATAAGAATAATATCACTTCTAGCCGTTATAAGTTCTACAGGTATTTTTGTAAAGTCGTTTGTAATCTCTTTTATCTTATTAAAAAGATTGATGAATTGATTTTCGTTCATCTCTCTCAAATCTTGCGGCAATTGTAGATTTTTTAACATCTCTTTTATTTCATTTTCTTTTTGTACATCCTTTTCTCCTGTTTGTTTTTCTCTTATGATTCTCCAGAGAAGTATTGATTTTTCCTTATCTACTTCAATTTTACTCAATTTTAGAAAATTTGTTATCTTTTCACACCATCTCTTGGCAACACCCAAAGTCCTTATTCTATTCTCTTTTCTATTCATTTCGATAAACCTTAGAGTTTCTTGATTTATTCCAACTTTTCTTGCAAAACTAGGTCTAGTCATTCCCAAAGCGCATCTTAAAATTAGGATAAGCTGATTTTTTGCTAAAAAGACCTCTTCTGGGAAAATCTTAAAGTTATTTGTTTTTTCTTTCAACCATTCAAGAACTTTCAAAAATTGTTCTTCATCCATTTTTCTAAGGTCTTCAGGCAGGCCCATTTTTTCCAACTCGCTCCTAATCTTCTCTACTTTTTCATTATCGGTTGGGATTGCTACTTCTTTGAAAAGCTCTAATGCATTTTCAACGCTTA
>JBMSAV010000059.1:0-6633 GCA_049414645.1 Candidatus Aenigmatarchaeota archaeon | reverse complement strand
CTTGGAAAAGGTGGAAAATGAGGGAAATAAGAATAAAAGTGTTCGATGAAGGAAGGGTAGACGAAGAATTAACCAAGATAGCTCAAGATATAGCTAAATTTTGTATGGAAAAATATAAACTCCAACTTACAGATGTAGACTTTTATTTAGTTAATGCGGAGGAACTTTATAGCTTAGCTGCAGCTAGTGGATGGATGGTTCATCCCCAACATTGGACATTGGGTCAAAAATATCTAGTTCAGAAAAAGGGACACGAACTTGGATATTGGCAAATATATGAGATAGTTGTTCCGAGTGGAGTATGGGAGGAAGGTGGTTTAAGAGAACCTACCCAAGCATTCATTTACAGGGGAGATACACAAGTAGAGGTAAAACTTGTGATGACACATGTATTCGGGCATATACATATGTTTGAAAAAAATTGGAAGTTACAAGAATTCAAACCAAAATCTCCTTATGGATTTATGAGTAGAATAAGGGACAGACTTATGCAAATTGAAAATACTGTGGGGGAGGAAGAATTGGAAAGAATAATGGATGTTGGTTATTCTTTATCTACTTTAATAGATTTTTACCCAACAAAGAAGATAGAGTTAGAAGAAGAAAAAAAACTTTTAGAGAATTTTATAATTTCACCCGAAGAGAAGAGAAAAAAAGTTATAGAAAAAAGGGAGAAAGAAATAGTGGAGAAAAAGTTTCCCGAAAAAAGAGATTATGATGTCCTTAAGTTTATAGCTACTCATTCTCCTAAACTAAGAGAGTGGGAAAAGGAAGTTTTATATTTAATATGGGAATATACAAGGTATCTATATTCTTTGGGTTTGGTTAAGATTCTGGGAGAAGGATTTGCGGCTTTGGTGGACCTTAAATATTGTTTAGACGCTAAGCTACCAATTGGCGAAACTTTTGAATGGCTTAAGCATAGAACGGCTGGTGCTTATCAACCAGGTAAACATGAAAAACATAGAACTATCTATTATATAAATCCATATTGGTTAGGGATGAGTTTACTTTGGGATATAATGGAAAAATGGGATACCGGGAGAGTATGGTTTGAATATGAAGATATAGGGGATGCGATAGAAAGAAGAGAATATGATATAAAACTTGGTAAAGGTTGGGATAAAGTTTTAGAAGTTGTTGCAACTCATACAGACTATACATTTATAGATACATTCTTCACAGAAGAATTTTTTAGAAAAAAAGCTGATTTTCTTTTTGTTTATGCTGGTGATGAACCCAAATCGGGGGAAAGAGAAGAAGATACTTATACTATTATTAGTAGACAATATAAGGATGTAAAAAATACGCTTCTTTTTAGAGCTTATAATGCTGGAATGCCAAGGATAGCTGTCGAGGTAGGTGGTGGAAATTTTAAAAATAAAGGTGAACTTTATTTGGTTCATGATATAACTGGTTATGATAACTTAGGTTTAACACCAAAACAACTAACCCTTCATCCAACAGAAACTGTAGATGTTTTACTCAAAGCTTTGTATCCTTCATGGGGAAGACCTGTATATTTGGAAACGGTTGATAAAGAAGGAAAACCAATAATTCTATTTACTGAGGACGGGGAAAAAGTTAAAATAGAAAGTAAAAAATAGTGATTTTACTATTCTTCTTATTACACTTTAACAAGACTGGAATTATTAAGTTAGAAAACATGCTGTTCTAAGAAATTAAGAAAAATTATTTTTTATTTCAACTTTTATCAATAATTTCCTTAACTTTATCAATTGTGAGTCTATGGTACAAAATTGTAAGATAGTAGTTTATTTCCAAACTTTTGAATTTATCGCTTCAACTAATTCCTTTTTTCCTTCCTTCATCAATCTATCACCTTAAATTTTATTGAGTATCTTATATCTCACGTTTTCTTCTATTATAAGATTTGGATGTAATTTTCTTATTTTACTATTTTTTCTTTACGTATTTTTGCCTATATTAACCCTATAGAACCTAAATTATACTTTTTTATTATACGATCCCCATTAGTATCATTCAGCGTTTTTTCAATATCTTCAATCCAATCTATACTAGCATCATTATATGTATTTAAAATTATTACTTCAGATAATTTGCATTCTTTACTCATACTTCCCCATATAGGATTTTATGTTCAAAAAAATTTAAATACTTAATCTTAATGCTTGATAATATTTTCTTAAAGGGCAATACAATAAACATAAATACAATAAACATATGGGAAGACACTATAAAATAAATTTTATTTAACCATAAAAATAATAACCCCCACCCCGTTCTTCTGCTTCATCGTCAGCAAAAGCATCTTTGCAGAGGCTTGTGGGTGGGGATATTAAAATTTTGAATAGTATGATAAAAAGCTTGAACTTCAAAAAACTCTTTTTATTATAAAGTTTATAACGCCCCCGGCGGGATTTGAACCCGCGACCGTCACCTCTCATCCTTTCGTCAAACCTTCTCGATAGAAGGGTGCCGCTCTATCCAAGCTGAGCTACGGGGGCTTTAGTTTAAAGCGGCACCTAAAAACATTTAGTTATTTGTCAGTTTCCCTTTTTTAATCTTACTTTCAAAATTAATAAATTTTGGAAGTTGTATCGCCAATATAGAAGCAGTAAATAAAGCTTTAAACTTAAGATTAAAATTTATCTAATGAATTTAACTTTTGAAAAAATAAAAAAAATAGAAGAGAAATGGCAAAGAAAATGGGAAAAAGCAAAAGTTTTCGAGGCAAATATTGATAAAAAAAGGAAAAAATTTTTCATAACCTTTCCTTATCCCTACGTAAATGGACGCATGCATATTGGTCATACATTTTCTGTATTTAGATGCGATTCTTTTGCAAGATTCAAAAGATTACAAGGATTTAACGTTCTCTTTCCACAAGGTTTTCATGCAACTGGAGAACCAATATTAGGAACTATAGAAAGGCTTAAACAAAATGACGAAACACAAATAGAAACTTTCAAACTTTTTGGAGCAAGCAATGAAGATATAAAGAATTTTGCTGAAAAAGGCCCCGAATTTGTTGCAAGATACTGGATGAATAAATGGATTGAAGACTTAAAAAGAAGTGGAATTAGTATTGATTGGAGAAGAACTTTTATAACTGCTATTACTCCTCATTACAACAAATTCATAGAGTGGCAATATAACACTTTAAGAAAGAAAGGGTATGTTGTTCAAGGAACACATCCTGTAATATGGTGTCCACATTGTAAAAGTCCAACTGGGGATCATGATAGATTAAAGGGAGAAGGAGAAAGCCCAATTCAATTTTATATAATAAAATTCAAGCTAGAGGATGGAAAAATTTTGCCATGTGCAACTTTAAGGCCAGAAACAATTTTTGGTGTTACAAACATTTGGGTTAAACCTAATGAAGAATATGTGTTAGCAAAAGTAGATGGGGAAAAATGGATAGTTAGCAAAAAGACTGTAGAAAAATTAAGAGACCAGTTAAGAAGCGTTGAAGAATTGGGAAAAGTAAACTCAAACTCTTTAATTGGTAAACTAACAGAAAATCTGGTAACAAATGAGAAAGTTCCAATATTACCAGCAAAATTTATAGATTTAGAATTTGGCACAGGCATAGTAATGTCTGTACCAGCACATGCTCCTTATGATTTTATTGCTTTAGAAGATTTGAAAAAGAGTGAGTTTGGAAAAGAATTAAGCATAGAGAAAATTATACCAAAGAAGATAATAGAATTGGAAGACTATAAAGGTGTTCCTGCGGAAGAAGTCTGCAAATCTTATAATATAGAAAATCAAGAGCAATTTGAGAAACTAGAATTAGCTACTCAAGAAGTTTACAAGAAAGAGTTTCACAAGGGGAAAATGATTGTTGAGCCATTTAAGGACTTGCCAGTTAAGGAAGCAAAAGAAAAAACTGTTGAATTATTAAAATCTATTAATGCTTTAGATTTTATTTGGGAGACCACAGGTTTAGTAGCTTGTAGATGCAACACAAGATGTCATGTAAAAATATTAGAAAATCAATGGTTCCTAAAATTTTCTGACGAGGAATGGAAGAAAAAAGTTAAAGAATGCATAGAGATGATGAAGTTTTATCCAGCCGAAATAAGACAACAATTTATAAATACTGTGGATTGGCTTGAGAATAAAGCTTGTGCCAGAAAAACAGGATTAGGAACAAAGTTACCTTGGGATAAAGAGTGGATTGTTGAAACTTTAAGCGATTCAACTATATACATGGCTTTCTATACTATTTTCCATCATTTGAAAAATATACCTGCAGAAAAATTGAGTGATGAAATCTTCGATTTCCTATTCTTAGGAAAAGGTAATTATAAAAAATTAGCTAAGAGATACGGAATCAAAGAAAGTCTTTTGAAAAAAATGAGGGAAGAGTTTGAATACTTTTATCCAGTGGATTTGAGGTCATCTGGAAAAGATTTAGTCCAGAATCATTTAACATTCTATCTTTTCCATCATACTGCAATCTGGGATAAAAAATATTGGCCGAGAGCAATAGCTGTTAATGGTTTTGTTAATGTTGCTGGAGAAAAAATGAGCAAAAGCAAGGGTAATATAATTCCTCTATTTCGTTTGCTAGAAGAGTTTGGAAGCGATTTGACAAGGATAAACATAATATCTTCAGCTGAAGGCTTAAGCGATGCTGATTGGAGAGGGGAAAATATTAAACCATTTTTGGAAAGAATAAACTTTATTTTTTCGATAATTGAATCTTTAAAAAATATGAAATTTATGAAAACTAGAAATATCGAGAAGTTTTTAGTAAGTAGAATAAATGAAATAGGAAAAGCAAGCGTAGAGGCTTACGAAAATCTTAAATTCAGAACAGCAACACAACTTCTATTTTTTGAGTTTTTTAATGATATTGATTGGTATTTCAAGAGAGTTGGAAGTATCACTAACGCTAATAGGAATGTTTTAAGAAGTGTTTTGAAGAAATTTACTATATTAGTTTCTCCTTTACTTCCTCATTTATCTGAAGAGATTTGGGAAAAGATTGGTGGAAAGAATTTCGTTTTTAAGGCAGGAATTCCAAAATTTGAAAGAGTTGATGAAAAAGCTATTTTGAAGGAAAAATACCTTCGAAATCTTATAGAAGACATAAGAGAAATAAGTAAGCTTGTTGATGAAAAACCAAAAGAGATTTATATTATAGTTGCTTCTGAATGGAAATTCGATTTAGTTAAAAAATTGATGAAAGGAATTAAAATAGAAGTTAAAGATTTATTGTCTAAATTTGATGAAAGAGAAAGAGAGCATATAGCTAAATTTTATAGAAAAATTTTAAGCAAAGTAGAATCCGAAAAGTTCATTTCTAGAGATGAAGAATTGGAAATCTTGAAAGAAGCAAAAGAATTTTTGGAGAGAGAATTTAAAGCAAAAATAATTATTACTGTAGAAGAGAAAAGCGGTTTGGAAAAGGCAAAACAAGCTGAGCCATTTAAGCCTTCAATTTATTTCTCAGTTTAACTCATTAGCATTACTGTCTCTATTATCGCTCCTAAAAGAATGAAAACCGTTCCAAGAGAAAACAAAAACGCAGAATCTACTAAACTGCTCCTAAAATTCTTACCTTTCATTAAATGATAGGAGGCTATTCCCCCTGCTATAGCTGCTAAGAAATAAGCAACTATTTCTAAACTACCATGTGGCATATAAGAAAGCAGAGCTATTGGTAATTTATAAGCTCCTCCTAAACTTTTGGCGAACATGCTTGCAGCTGTTGCTAAGATTGAAGCATTCCAGGCAAGTATAAATATTGCTCCCGATCCATAAATGAAAGAAAATATAAAAGATAGAAAAAGAACACCCATATTATTTATTAATATCGTTTGAAATGTTCCACCAAACCAAAAATAACCTCTAATGGCTTTTATTTCATTTATTTGGGTTTGGAAGCTTTTTTCTGCAATTTCAGTAGGTAAAATTAGATATATTATGGAAAAAACCAATACCATTCCAACAAATATTGCTGTGAAAGACAATACTACTTCTCTATAAAATGATAGAAAAATTAGAGAGAAAAGAAGGAAAACCCCTACATAAAGTGAAATTAGCAAAAGAATGTATTGCGAATTTTGAAGGAATATAGCAATAATTATAAAGGGTATTGATGTTAATCCTGCAATCTTTAAAATAGATCTTTTGTCTTTTGAATGAAAGAATAGAATGTCTATAATTCCTCTTTTTTCTTTCAAAAATGCTTTTTTTGCTTCATATAAGTTTAGCTTAACCATAAATGGTGTTAAGCCAAGAGTTGTTAATATTACAGAATACAAGCCCACATCTTGTCTAAAAACTAGAAATGATATAACAAAAGAGACGATAGAAACCGTAGCTGATAAATGAAATATACTCCAAGGATTCTTTATTCCTTCCTTCAAAGAAGTCAAACTTTCTAAAACCATAAAAATATTTAACCTAAAGATTTTAATCTGTTTGTAAAGAAATTTTATGAAAATTGAAAATAAGGCTATTGTTTTAATTTTAATTTTTATAATGGTTTTTTCAACTTTTGCGTTTAGTTATGTAAATAGATTTTTTTATTTGTCAAACCAACAACAAGAGGAAGGCTTACCAAAAGAAAGGATAATTAATTCCATTTCTGAGAATCAAAGAATTTTAGCGATATCTAATGGCTTTACCATA
>JBMSAV010000058.1:0-2227 GCA_049414645.1 Candidatus Aenigmatarchaeota archaeon | reverse complement strand
TAACAGTTACTGGCTTGTTTGCTGATATTTCAACTTCTGTTGTTTGGTATCCAAACAATATAATGAAATTTGGAATTTTAGTTTACAATGGAGAAGGAAGACCAGTAGATCCGGATTTCATGAACTTGACAGTTTATGACCCAGCTGGGAATGTTTATCTTTCAGTTAGTCTAGCACAAATGAATAGAGAATCAATTGGGTTTTACTCTTACAGATACGCAATGCCTGTTAATACACCAAGCGGAATGTATTTGGCAGTTTTGAACGTTTCAAAAGGAGACTTCAATACAATGAGGTTAACTTCATTTAGAGTGGCAATGGGAGGACCATACGACCTTAAAGTCATTCCATTGCAATATGAAGTCGCTCAAGGAGAAGAATTACCATTCAACATTTTGGTTATAAATATGGGAGAGGTCTCACAAGATGTTTTCATTGAATATTGGGTCTCTTCTGTTGATGGTAGAAATTACTTCTATTCTTCCGAAGCAGTCTATACTCCATCTCTAACAAACAAAACATTCTTGAGAACGGCTTACATATTTAGTGATCAGCCATTAGGAACTTACTTCATAAACGTCAGAATGACTTATGATTATGTCCAGCCACCAATTTTAGCTAATGCAACTTTCTTAGTTGTTGCAAGAAATGTCACTCAAGTTTCAAGACCAATACAACAAGTTCCAATACCAACAGGTCAAATTATAGTTCCTACTCCATTGCCAGTACCAACAGCTAATTTGACAGCTTCAATATTGATTGAGAAATTCAATCCTAATATTTCATTAGCAAGAAATTCAATAAAAACAGAGTTGGTAACTGTTAGAAACACTGGTTCTCTAGATTTGTCGAATGTTAGTTTGATGTTAGTAGGTTTTCCAGTAAGTTGGTTTAACATAACTCCTTCTAATTATTATTCTCTAGCTCCAAACGCAACCGCAGTCTTTGCTATAACTTTCAATGTCCCAAAAGAAGTAAGCATTGGTAATTACGTAGCAACTTTAGTTGCGTCTTCTAATCTAATTTCTGATAGCAAACAAATCAACATAATAGTCTATAGAAGCATTAGAGAATTATTGGAAGAGGAGATTTCTAAGTTGGAAGATGAGTTAGCCCAGTTAATTATTGATACAAAAATTGCTGAGAAAGAAGGAAAGGATGTTAGCGTTGTTAAAGACATGATAAAATCAATAAAAGATGAAATTCTGAAAGCTAGAGACAATTTGAGTAAAGAGAATTATGAAAGTGCGATGAAAAATGTTGAGAATGCTAAAATACTTTTGGAGAGAGCAAGAGATTTGCTATCTAAGCTTACAGTAAAAGCTAAAGCTTTTGTAATAACATTTTGGTTAATAGCTGCTATAGCAATAGCAATATTAGCGATAACTGGCACAGTTTTGATTTTGAGAAAGATGAAGAAAGAGGGAGAAAAAATAAGATTACCAACATTCTTACCAGCTGTAAAGCTCGCGGAACAAATTAGAAAGAAACCAAGCAAGGAAGAAATACTAGTAGAAAAAGAAAATGTTTTGAGAGCTTTGAGAGCTTTGGAGAAAAGTAGAGAAGAGGGACTAATATCAGAAGCCGCTTATAGAGCAATGAAGAAGAGTTTAGAGGAAAAATTAGAAAAAATAGAAAAGAAGTTGTAGAGTATTATCAAAATAGTTGCATAGAGTTTTCTAAAAAATAAAAAAAGAAATTAGTAAGAAGCAACAACTGTTAGCGTTCCTAACTTCAATTGGCCAGCTGGAATTCCTTTTGGAACATATGCACTTATGTATGTTATTCTATAGGTATCTCCAGGTACTAATGTACTTGTTGTCAAATATGCCGAATTTCCGCAAAGTCCAAAACCGGGTCTCTTATCATATCTGTAAACGTAAATTTTACTGCAATCTGACGATACCGCCACACATACCGGTTCATTACCAAAAGCGGCTCTTCCAGAAACGCTAAAGTATCCAAAGTTTGCATCTCCTCCACTTCTAGAAATTCCAGTTGTTGTTGGTGTTCTTGCTACTGTACTTCCATCATCTGGTATGTCTGATATTGCAAAGATTGCGTTTGTATCATTACATCTATTGGTTGTTGGATCGGCACCTACAGCCCACACATATTCAAAGCTCGTGTTTTTGTAGAACCCCCAAGCCTTTACATTAGTTACATAACTAAAGTCAGCTGCACTAATAGCATCTGTCCAGTTCCACTCTATTCTCCCTACAAACTT
>JBMSAV010000057.1:0-2762 GCA_049414645.1 Candidatus Aenigmatarchaeota archaeon | reverse complement strand
TGTTGGTTCTAAAGATGATATAACGTTTGGCAATTTCAAAAGATCTGAACCTTCTAGCTCAGTAACAGAAAGAGAAGCAGGAACAACTTGCATTCCGCTTGAATGAACATAAATTGCTTCACTTATTTGATAATCTCCTCTTAAAACTTTATTCAAGGTTATTGGTGAATAGTAAATTCCAAGATATAAAGCCAAATGAGAAGATGTCAAATTACAATCTATAAGAGTGACTTTCTTTTGAAACTTAGATGCAAGTATGGCTCCTAAATTAGCTGTTATTGTTGTTTTACCGACTCCTCCTTTTGATGAAAAAACAGATATTATTCTCGCCATTTTCCCCTCAATTAATAGTTTATTGAAATAAATTTATCTTTTATTTTTATGGAATTTTTAAGGTCAAGATATAAAATCAAAGAATGAATCATCAATTGAAAACTGGTTTGAGCTTTGGTTTAACTTCAGCTATAATTACAACTCTTGGTTTAATGATTGGTTTAATTTCTGGGACAGAATCAAAAATCGTTGTTATAGGCGGAATATTAACAATTGCTATAGCAGATGCTCTTTCAGATGCCTTAGGAATTCATTTGTCTGAAGAATCCGAAAGTAAACATACGAGAAAAGAAATTTGGGAAGCTACATTAGCAACTTTCTTTTTCAAAGCAATATTTGGTCTTTCTTTTTTGCCAGCAGTATTAATTTTCCCTCTTTCATTAGCTGCAATCATAAATGTTGTTTATGGTCTTTCTCTACTTTCACTACTTAGCTACTTTTTGGCAAAATGGGAAAAGGAGGCCGCATGGAAAGTTATTTTAGAACATTTGATTGTAGCTATCTTAGTTATAATTTTGACGAATTGGATTGGAATTTTTATAAAAAGCTACTTTGGTTGAGATTCCTGCTGTTCTACCTCTTTCTTTTCCCAACCAAATATACCAAAAAATCCACCGAACTTTTTCTTTCTTAAAAATGGTAATCCAGTTTTTGGATTTTCAACAACTTCATATCCAGGTGGCAAATCCCAAAGAGCATCTGTTGGATCTTCAGAAAAGTAGTAAATTATTGCTCTCCCTCTTGTTTTCATATGAAGATAATATTTTTTCCCATTTTTTGACTTGTAAACATAAGGACCAAAAAGCCCCATATAATTTATTCTTGCAAAAATTAAAGATTATTCAGTTGCTTGAGCTTCACTCTCTAATTCTCTCAAGAGTTTTGGTCTCTTCTTTTTCCTTTTTCTGTAAAGAATAATGAATAGAACTATTGCCAAAATTACTATAAGAATGGTTGCTATTAGAAAATAGTTCAAATAAGCCTTTGGTGCTACAATCATCAGAACTTCCATCTCTATTAAAGCATCTGATATCAATTTGCTTGCTTCATTCAATTCATATAAACTTTCATCGAACTGTTTGTTTGATAGATAATCTTTAGATTTTTTCAAGTGTATTTCAGCCAAAATTAAAGTAGAATTTATTTTTGAAACATCTATTCCTCTAATTTCTAAAGCACTCATTCTTATTCTGGCTTGAGAAAGCATATACTCGACGCTCAAAATTTTTTCGTAAATGTCTTGAGTCAAATCAATTGGTTTTGAAGATACATTCAAATAAAATTCCTTTGATGCTTTCGTCTCGTTTGAAGATGCTTCAAAGAAAAGCTGATAAACACCAACTTGAAAATCTTTTGGTATTTTTATGTTAAGCAAGAATGTAACGTTTTCTCCAGGAGAAAGTTGTTTTATGTAAAGCGGAGAAATTGAAACCTCTAAAGATTTTGGATAAGAAAGATATGGTCTTATTTCATAAGCATCTCTCTCTCCATTGTTAATTAAAGTTACTGGGATTAGAACGAAAGAGTCCTGATAAGCATCCGTTATGTTTTTAATTTGTATTGAAAGTTTCGGTGGTGCTAAGAAAACTGGAGTTGGTACATATTGAGGTATTTTTTCTGGAGACAATATTACTGGCTGAAGTATCGGGGTTATAATTACATCAAATCTTCCCCAGGTTTCAGTTGTTTTACCATCGTATGTGGACTTTGCTTGTATGAAATAAGTTCCAGTAGAATTTGGGACAAAAACGAGGAAAAATGCAGTTCTATCTCCTGGCAAAAGATTTCTTGGAGAATCATAATATTCTGCAATTGGTCTTAAACTTATGTTGTAAAAATAAATTCTTACCATTAGCTCTTCGTATATACTGACTGAGCCTGTATTGACGACTTCAGCAGTTATATTCTCTCTTTCAGCAATATCTATTATTGGCTTGTAGTTCAACAATATTTTTGCTTCTTTTTTTGGTTCAATAGAAACGCTAACAGTTGGAGATACAAAATAACCAGAATACTTAGAAAATAGAAGAATAGATACTAAGAGCAAGATGAAAATCAAGATATATCTTTCCATTAAAAATTTTCGTCAACAAGCGTTAAATTCTTTGATATTTTCTGTCTTATCTCAAGAATACTTGAAGATAAGAATTGAGATAAAAATTATTAGAACTATCAAGAAGATAAAAAAGAGCATCTGAGTGCTTTCTTGCTGTTTATTAGTTTCACTTTGACTTTCTTTATTGATTATTGTATGTTGAGATTCTTGAGGATTGGTTTCTTTTTCTTGATCTCCTAGCACTTCTATATAAAATTTGAATACTCTCTCATCTACAAAAGTTATATCCTTTACTGGAATATCTTTTCTCGCGTGCAAAATAAAACTAAAGTTTCCTGCAGATTTTGGAGTTACGAAAACTCTAACTTTTGTT
>JBMSAV010000056.1:0-5365 GCA_049414645.1 Candidatus Aenigmatarchaeota archaeon | reverse complement strand
TATCAGAAATTAAAAAGGAAGTAAGCAGGGAAATTTTACCAGAATTACCAGAAGCTGAATACGGGAAAGTTATTATGAGATTAGCTCCTTTTCCTTCGGGCCCACTTCACATAGGAAATGCTAGAATGGTTGTGCTTAACGATTATTATGTCAAAAAATATGGTGGAAAATTGATTTTATTTTATGATGATACTATAGGAAGTGATGAAAAACAAATTGATAAGCAAGCTTATGAATTGATAAAAGATGGTTTGGATTGGCTTGGTGTTAAATATCATGAGGTATTATATAAGTCAGATAGACTTGAGATTTATTATAAATATGCTGAAGAGTTAATAAAGATGGAAAAGGCTTACGTTTGTACCTGTAGTAAGGAGGAAGTACAAAAAAACAGAAGGCTCGGAATAGAATGTGATTGTAGAAGCAGAAGTGTTAAAGAAAACTTAAGTTTATTCAAGCAAATGTTGGAAGGAAATATACCTGAAGGAAAAGCCGTAGTTAGACTTAAAACAGATATGAAACATCCTAATCCCGCTTTTAGGGACAGGGTTTTGCTTAGAATATCGGAAAGAGAACATCCTAGAGTTGGAAAGAAATATAGAGTCTGGCCGATGTTGGAATTTTCATGGGCAATTGATGATTATCTAATTGGTACTACACATATTTTGAGGGGGAAGGAACTTGTAATCGAAGACATGATGGAAGAATACATTTGGGATATTTTTGGTTGGAGAAAAGCAAAATTCATACATTATGGGTTATTAAGATTAAAGGAGGAAGGAGCAAAACTAAGCAAGTCAAAAACAAGGAAGATGATAGAAAGAGGGGAAATAAAAGGTTGGGACGATCCAAGAACTTGGAGTATACAATCTTTAAGAAAAAGAGGATTTCAACCCGAAGCGATAAGAAATTTCATTTTAAAATTGGGATTAAGTGAAGCAGACATCACTCTA
The DNA here is from genome assembly GCA_049414645.1 of Candidatus Aenigmatarchaeota archaeon. Lineage (GTDB taxonomy): Archaea > Aenigmatarchaeota > Aenigmatarchaeia > CG10238-14 > SpSt-28 > SpSt-28. The sequence goes on along the minus strand of JBMSAV010000056.1, from coordinate 4,412 downwards.
CCATTAGACATTTTATATTCAGAAAATAGAAAAATCATTGATAAAATTGCAAATAGATATTTTGCAGTTATAAATCCGTATAGAATTAGGCTAGATTATGAGGTTAGAAAAATTTCGATAAAATATCATCCCGATTTTCCTGAAAGAGGATTTAGAGAAATAAGTATAGACCCAAACGAAATTTACATCGAAAAAGAAGATTTTGAGAAATTTAAAAATAAAAATGTGGTACTGATAGGATTGTTTACAATATATTTAAATGAAATATCAAAGTTCATTAGTAATGAAGTATCAGAAGAAACACCAAAAATACATTGGGTTTCTACCCCAAATGTAAAAATAAAAATTATAATGCCGAATGGTGATGAAAAAGAAGCTTTAGCTGAGTATGGTATTAAAGATTTAGAAGAAGGTAGCTTAGTTCAGTTTTATAGAATAGGCTTTTGTAGGTTAGATGATAAGAAAAATCTTGTTTTTTACTTTGCACATAAATAATCTTAAGCTATTAAACTTTAAAACTATAAAACTATTTAAAATAATTATTGAATTGTTGAAAATGAGGTGATGAAAAATGAAAGCATATGTCAAATTCGAACCAAGCGAGGAGTTGATTAAAAAAACGTTGAAATTAGTTGAGTTGGTTTCTACTGCTCAAAAATCTAAAGAAGAAATTTTGAAAAAAGAGGGGAAGGTATTGGAAGAAAGAATGATAAGGCGCGGAACAAATGAAGTTACAAAGGCTGTAGATAGAGGAAAGGCAAAGCTTGTTGTTATTGCTATGGATGTTGAACCAGAAGAAATAGTTATGCATTTACCCCCTTTATGCGAAGAAAAGGGAGTACCATATACTTACGTTCCATCAAAACTTGAACTTGGAAAAGCTTCAGGTATAGATGTCCAAGCTTCAGCTGTAGCTATAATTGATGCTGGTGAATATTCAAAAGTTTTAGAAGAAGTAATAAAAGAAATACAAAAGATAAGGAAGTGATTTTTATGAAAGATGCCTATGCTGCCGAAGTCATAGAAATTTTGGGAACTTCTGGTGTTAAAGGAGTTAGACAAGTTAGGTGCAGATTGATAGAAGGTCCAGAAGCAGGGAAAATTTTAATAAGAAATGTTGTTGGACCCGTAAGAACTGGAGATATTTTAATGTTAAGAGAAATAGAAATGGAAGTTGCGATGAAATTAGAACAAAAGTAGGTAGAGTTTGATGAAATGTAGTTTTTGTAATTCAGAGATAAAGCCGGGAACAGGAAAAATTTTCGTTAAAAATACAGGGGAAATACTTTACTTTTGCTCAAAAAAATGCGAAAGATATTACTTCATGGGTAGGAAAAGAGAGAAGTTAAAATGGGTAAAGAAAAAGTAATAATAAAACTATAAACTAAAAAGGTGATTTAGTGAGATTTGGTATAGAATTTAAAGAGGATGTATTCGATAAAATTAGTAATTTACTAAAAAAATTAGAAGGGAAGGAGTTAAAGTTAGATGAACTTCTAAAATTATCTCTTGAGAATGGAATAAACTCTTCCGATTACATATTTTTAATTTTACAAGAACTTTCTTCCCGAAAAATTATAGAAAGCTCTAAGGGTATTATTAAGTTAGGTAGCATTTCACAAGAAGTTATAGAACTTATAAAGAATAAGATAATAGAAAGAACGAGGAGGATAAAAAAAATATTTGTTACTCCTTTAGAAGTTGCAAAATTTTACCAATGTCCTAGAAGATTATGGTTAGAAAAGATTATTCTTTCTAAACAGGAAAAAGAAAAAGTTGGAAAGGTTTGGGATGGCGAAGCGGCACATTTGGCAGCGAAGTTGTTAATAGATAATATTCAATCCGAAAAAGACGAGAGCTTTCTAATATTAAAGGCAAGCGAGGAAGCTTTAAGAAAGTATGAAGGGATGGTTCAACTTGAAAGAAAAGCTTTAGAGGAATTTCTAAGAAAATTTCTTGAATTAATAAAAGAAGAAAATTTCCTTAGTATTTATTCTGAAAAAACTCTAGAATCTATAAAGGATGGTATAATTGGTTCAATCGACTTTATTGGTTTTAAGGAAGATCAAATTGTACCTATTGAATTGAAGTATGCTGAATTTAAAGGGAGGATCAAAAAAGAGCATTTGCTTCAAGCAATAGGGGAGAGCATACTAGTTAGTGACTATTTTAGAAAAGAAGTCAGATATTCGTACATAATATACTTTCAGACAAATTCACTAGTTAGAGTTGAAATAAACGAACATTTAAAAAAACAATTTTTTAAATTAAAGAGACAAATAGAAAGGTTTTATTCTACTGGAAAAGTTCCTCCAAAAAGCAAGCTCCCCAATTATGTGGAGAGAGTTTGTAAAGGTTGTCATGTTAAGAGGGCTTGTGATAACATAGAATTTTTGAGAAGAGTCGGAAGAAAAGTTTAATACTAATTTATCGTTCTAATTCAAAAGTTTATAGAGGGCCGGTAGATCAACGGTAGATCGCCGCCCTTGCAAGGCGGAGGCTCCGGGTTCGAATCCCGGCCGGTCCACTTTCTTATTATAAGTAATTGTGTCGAGAATCATTTTATTAAGGTTAACTCAATAAGTGTCTATTATACTTCCAGTTTCATACTTTCCTTCTATTGCTTCTATAACAAATTTTGCTACATCTTCAGGCTTTTGAATGAAAGGTTTAATTAATGGATACATTTTTCCAACGATTTCTTCTTGCATTTTTGTAGCTACTGGCCCTGGACAAATTGCATAAACTCTAATTCCAAAATTTTTCACTTCTTTTGCCAAACTTTCTGTAAATCCTATTAAACCAAATTTACTAGCACAATATGCAGAAAATTCGGCAAAACCAGTTTTACCAGCTCCAGAACTTATGTTAACTATACAACCCGATTTTTGTCTAATCATAAAAGGTAGAACTTCTTTTGTAAATAGAAAAGGTCCTTTTAAATTAGTATCAATGACATTATCCCATTCCTCTTCGCTCATGTCTACAACATTTTTCTTTAAAGCTATTCCAGCATTGTTAATAAGAATGTCAATTCTTCCAAATTCCTTTATTGTTTTCTTTACTAAATTCTTAACTTGCTTATAATGTCTAACATCGCATTTGATTGCAAGAACCTTTACATTAAATCTCTCTAATTCTTCTTTTGCTTTATTTAATTCGTCTTTGTTCCTGGAGCAAATAACAACATTATAGCCTTTTTTAGCTAAAGCAATAGCTATTGCTTTTCCTATCCCTCTAGAACCTCCTGTAACGATTGCAACTTTATTTTCTTCCTTTTGTAGCATAAAATTTTCTTATTTTTTATTCAAAAGATCTTAAAAGCTTTTATTTGATGTTTGTTTAAATGAATACAAGGTCTATTCTTTTTGATTAGTCCTAAAGCCTCATTTATACTTTTATCTTCTAGTATAAAATTTTTAGCAAATAAAGTAGAGGTCTTCCATGTCATATTCACAATGAACATAAGCTTTTATTTTGATATTATAATATCGCCATTTAATTTACAGGCTTGTATCATTAATTATGTATGCTTTGTATAACAATTCTGAGTTTATTTTTTCTACAATTTTTTCTTTTGATATTTTTGTTGCATCATAAGTAACTTCTACTTTACCAGAGTGGAAATACACTTTTGCATTAACTACTCCATCAACATTGTTTAAAAGGAAATATTCTATACCAGCAGCACACCCCGGGCAATACATTCCATCTATTTTCAAGGTTAGAAATCTAAGATTGGCAAGCGTATAATTTTCACTTACTTCGTTTGATATTTGTTTTTGTGAAGAAAGCAAAGAAAAAGCTGTTGGAGAAATTACATATGTTAATAAAAAATAAATTGATATAATTATAGCAAGCGTTATAATTAAAAAATTTTTCTCTCTTCTTATTGATTCTTTATACGAGCAACTACAAGCTTTACTTCTTTGTCTTATGTAGATAGCTATTGCTAAAGTGGCAAAAGAAATACCAGCTAATAGAAAGTATATATTGTATTTAGAAAGGCTAAACACAAAAGAAAATGCACTTAATCCAAATAATAAAATAATTATTGAACCTAGGCAGCATAAAGAGGCTATTAATGCAGATATAATACCAATTATAATTCCTATCTTTAACCCTTTATCTCCACTTTTCATCTCCAATTTATTTCCCCCCAATTTTTATTATGCCACATTATTTCATATACTTTTCAATAAGTTATAAAAGAGGTTTAATTGTTTCATCGTTTAAAGAATATAGTACATGCCTCCACTTTCTATTGTTTTCTACGAAACCATATCTATTAAACATTTTCAAATTGTGAGAGACTCTACTTTGCTATTAATATACTATATTTTGTTAAGAAGCGTAGTCTTGTTAGTAAGAGAATTATTTTTACTGAACGATTATTGTGCCAGTTAAGTATG
>JBMSAV010000055.1:0-3405 GCA_049414645.1 Candidatus Aenigmatarchaeota archaeon | reverse complement strand
CTATTTCGATTTTTTCTCTCATTTCTAGCTATATTTTCTCTTTTTCTCAATCCTCTAAAGACAGGTTGCTTGCTTCTTTTCGTGAGTTGGTTGCCTCATATACTTCTGGCTTTCTAGTCAACGTCTATACTAGCTGTAAATACTGCAATTATACTTCTTTGAGATACGGAATACCATACCAATCCTTTGATAATTTTCATGAAGTTAACGCAACAAACAACATAATTTATGTTAGAAGCATGCCTCTTCAAAAACAAGTTTTTACTTCAGCACATAATCTAAATATTACACTCAAATTTACTGGATTTTATTCCACTGGAACAACATTTCCCTTTTATGGATTAAACAAGACATCCCAGGTTATCATTTCTTTTAATAAATCAGAAAATAAATTCAAAATAGGGGAGTAGAATGAAATTATCAACAAGAAAATTTTTCAAAAAAGCTGTTGAAGGATGGAAAAAAATTTCTACCAAAAAAACAGGGGAAACAAAAGAACCAGAAGAGATAACCTTACCTTTAAAAATTTCTCCAATTATTTCTAGATCTCCTGTATCAGTTCATATTCCTTTAGAAGTTGAAGTAGAAAGAAAAACTGAAGAAAAAGAAAAGGAAAGAGAAAAAATTGAAATAGAAGGAATAACTATTCCTAAGCAATTTAAAATAATTCCATCTCCCCCATCTCTACTTCAACCAGAAGAATTTTCCCTTTCATACCCTTTAATACCAAGAGATCCTAAGCCTGGTGAAAAAGTTTTTGCTTTTGCTAAGATCTATTGGGACAAAAGGAGACAAAACTACTTTTATGAGCTAGTTGAACCCAAAATAGACGAAAGAATAAAAGAAATAATTGAAAAAATTAAAGATATTATAGAACAAAGGCTTGATGTAGATTTGTCAAAATTGAATACTACAAAAGCCAAGGAATATTTAAGAATGCATATTGATGATACTGTTAGATATTTTAAATTCAGACTTAGTAAAGAAGAAGTTGAAATTGTTAGATATTATGTGGAAAGAGATTTTCTTGGTTTGGGTAAAATAGAGGCAATTATGAAAGATCCAAACGTAGAGGATATAAGTTGTGATGGCGTAAACATACCAGTTTTTGTTTTTCACAGAGATCCAAGATTAGGCTCGATCCCCACTAACATTGTTTTTGAAGATCCCGAAGAACTAGATTCATTCATAATAAAACTTGCTCAGCTTGCAGGAAAATCAATTTCTATCAATGAACCATTGGTTAACGGGACTTTGCCAGATGGTTCAAGATTACAAGCAACTTTAGCTACAGATATAGCAAGAAGGGGAAGCAATTTTACTATAAGAAAATTTATGGAAGAGCCATTAACTCCAGTTCATTTAATAAAATACGGAACTGCAGACGAAAGAGTTTTGGCTTATCTTTGGTTGGCAGTTGATTATGGAAGAAGTATATTAATTGCAGGAGGAGCAGCGAGCGGTAAAACTACAATGCTAAATGTTCTATCGCTTTTTATTAGGCCAGATAAAAAAATAATTTCTATAGAAGATACTGCTGAAATAGTTTTACCACATCCTCATTGGGTTTCTCATGTAGCTAGAACTCCAATTTCTACAGGAAAAGAAGGGGAAGTGGATTTATTCCAACTGCTAAAAGAAAGTTTGAGACAAAGACCAGATTATATAGTTTTAGGAGAGGTTAGAGGCCAAGAAGCTTATGTTTTATTTCAACAAATGGCTACCGGTCATCCTTCATTTGCAACTATCCATGCTGAGAATTTCCCCAAATTAATAGATAGGTTAACCTCACCGCCAATTTCTTTACCAGAAGGTTTGATTGGTAGTTTAGATATTGTTGTGTTTATGCAAAGAGTAAGATATAAAGAAAAGTTTGTAAGAAGAGTTACTGAGGTAATAGAAATGGTTGGATTTCCTAAGGAGGGAAAGTCGCCTATTGTAAACTACGTTTTTAAATGGGATCCTTTCAAAGACTCTTTTGATATAGGAGAAAAGAGCGTTATGTTGAAAAAAATATCTCAATCAACTGGTTTAAGCGAGAAGGATGTTATAGATGAGTTTCAAAGAAGAGTTGCAATTTTAAGATGGATGAAAGAAAAGAATATAGTAGATTTAAAAGACATTTATGCCATATTTTCTGCTTACTATACAATGCCAAATAGAGTTCTAGCTCTTATAGAGAGTGAATAGAATGATATCTAAATATGCTTTTAGATTGTTTGGGGATTTTTCAAGGAAGATAGAACCTTATTTCCCCGATTTAAAAGATGAGCTTAAGAAAGCCGATTTAAAAATTTCTCCTCAGGAATACATTGCAAATGCTCTTTTTGTAAGTTTATTATCTTTTATGATTACTTTACCATCTCTCGCTTTTTTTATTTCCTTTGCTTCTGCATCTTTCCTTTTTGGCTATTTAACTTCTGTAACATTAGCAATCGGTTTGCCAATTATCGTTTTTCTTATTTATATAAACTATCCAAAATCTATAATTAAGGAAAGAGAAAAGAAAATAGATACATATTTACCTTTTTCGACACTCTATCTTTCCTCAATAATTAGTTCCGGATTGCCTCTACACAAAGCAATAAAAACTTTTACTGAGTTTAGCGAACACAAAGATTTTGTTAGTGAAATGAAAAAAATTGTTAATGACGTAGAGTTCTATGGTTTAGACATACTAACCGCTTTAGAAAGAGCAGCTAGTAGAACACCTTCGAGGAAACTAAGAGAATTTTTGTACGGTATTCTGGCAACTATAAGAAGTGGAGGGAATGTTTATACGTTTGTTAAAGAAAGGACGGCGGACTTTTTCATTGACTATAGAAGGAAGCTGGCCGATTTTTCTCATAGCATGACAATTTATACAGAGATTTATTTGGTTTCAGTTGTTTTGGGAACTATATTCTTTATTATTTTAACTTCTGTAGTATCAGCCATAGGTGGTGCAACCCAAAACATTTTAGGTTTACAACTTTTCATGATCTTTATATTTTTGCCAACTGTTTCTATTCTATTTCTTTATTTAGTTAAAAAAGCTCAACCTTTCTGGGAATAGATTTTAATTATAATCAAAAATATAGTTATGGATGAGAAAAAAGTAAAAATTATAGTTATAACTGTTTCTTTTACATTGATTTTTTTAGGATATTTATCTAAAGATGTTGGCGTGTTTGCCAATTTACTAATTATCTCAACATTTGCCTCGTTTGCTACTTTTGCTTTTTTTGAGTATAGACATTATAGAGAATGGAAAGAAAAAGAAGAGAAACTTCCTATTTTTCTACATGACTTAACTGAAACTTTGGCAAGTGGGCTGCCTTTACACAAGGCTATTAGAATAGTTAGTAAGAATGATTATGGAAGCTTGAGTAAAGATATAAAATATTTAGCTAATCAAATAAGTTG
>JBMSAV010000054.1:0-2062 GCA_049414645.1 Candidatus Aenigmatarchaeota archaeon | reverse complement strand
GGCACTTCTAAGCCTTCTATACCTATATTCCTTAACATTTTCCTCACTTAATTATCTAATTCTTTAACTTTAAATCTAAAAAAATTAATGTTTGAGTTAATAAGTTTAGTGTTATTGGCTATTGTTATTTACTTGCTCTACAAGAATCTTGAATGGAAGTTTAAGTTTGATGAGAGAGTTAGAAGATATATTGAAGAGAAAGAAGAAGAAATAAGGAGAGATGCTATAGAAAGAAGCTCTAAAATACTTTCTGCTAAAGCTTTAGAGAAGTTCATCCCCCTACTAAGAAATTTTAGTCATTCTCCACATGATGTTAGGTGGTTAGGAGACCCTATAGATTTAGTTGTTTTTGATGGAGCCTCAGAAAATAATCCCCAAAAAATTACTTTCGTAGAGATTAAATCAGGAAAAAGTGAACTAACAGAAAAGCAGAAGAAAATAAAACAGATTATAAAAGAAGGTAAGGTTTTTTGGGAAGAGATTAAAGTTGAATAAAAAAGGAAAAAAGGAAAGAACCAGTAAGAACTCATTAATTATTTTATTTCTTTTTCTTCTTTGCCATTTTCCCCTTTACCTGGGTTCCACCTGGAACCCTAATATAAATTTTTCGTTTACGTTTAAATAATTTTTGCCGATTTTTTACGAAAATTTAAAAGAATTTGTTTATTTTTATTTCTGTAATTTAAGTCTTTAACGTGAGAATAAAAATCTCTGCAACATTTTATGGTGAATGTGACATTTGTGGAAAGGAAGGCTTAGTTTTTAAAGTTGGAGATGAAGATACCAAAAAGGTTGTGGTAATTTGTGAGGAATGTTCAAAAAAATATGCTGATAGCAAAATAGATGGAATAATAGAAAAATTTGGAAGGAAAGATGAAGAATCTTTCTTTCCTGGAATTAAAAACTTAAGCGAAAACAATTAATAATGATAACTACAAAGAAAGCATTTATAATTTCCTTGGTTTTAACATTATTACTATTTTTGTTTGACGTTTCAAAGAAAAGTGGCTATTTTTTGGCTTCAAAAGAAACTTTCCTTGTTTCAAGAGTTATAGATGGAGATACTGTTGAGCTTTCTAATGGAGAGAAAGTAAGACTTATTGGAATAAATGCTCCAGAGATTGGAGATTTTTTAGGCGAAGAAGCTAAAAATTTTTTAGCTAGGCTCGTCGAGGGGAAAGTAGTTTATCTAGAAACAGATTATATAGAAAGAGATATTTATGGAAGAAAACTAGCCTTTTTATTTTTAGATGGAGTAAATATTAATGTTGAAATTTTAAAAAATGGATTGGCGCATACTTTTGATTTAGGAAAGGTTTCAAAATACGTCAACGATCTAAAAGAAGCCGAAAGTTATGCAAGAACTAACCAAATTGGAATTTGGAAAAAATCAAATATAACTTGCATAAAGCTTATTGATCTTAAAATAGTTGGAAAAGAAAAGGTTGTTATAAAGAACGGGTGCAATTTTTCTATTCAACTTAAAAATTGGATATTAGAGGACGAAAGTCACAATAAATTTAAATTTCCTTCTTACATCTTTAAACCAAACGAAATAATAGAAATATATTCAACAAATAAAACAGCAAAATTTTCTTTCAAGAAAGAATTCCCAATATGGAATAAAGAGGGAGATAGTCTTTTTCTGAGAGATTCTCAGGGTTTGCTTGTTTTATTTTATCGTTACTAACCACCAGCAAATTTACCAGCATTTAATGAAATTAGTGAAGCGACAGTAGCTACAATTTTTGGTTCTACAATTGCGATATCGCTAACTGTTATTATTCCAACTAGTTTTTCATTCATTAAAACAGGAAGCTTTTTAATTTTGTTTTTAACCATTATATCAACAGCTTTCTCTAATGGCTCATCTGCTTGAATCGTTATAACATTTTTTGTTGCAACCTCAGCTATTGTAACCTTATCAGGATCTTTACCTTCTCCAATAGCTTTTAGAATATCTGTGCTAGTTACTATACCAACTATTTTATCATCCTCCATAATAACTAGGCTTCCCATATTCATTTCTCCCATTACCCTTGCTGCTTCTCTTAGCGTTACT
>JBMSAV010000053.1:0-13055 GCA_049414645.1 Candidatus Aenigmatarchaeota archaeon | reverse complement strand
TTCATCTGCGATCTTCTGGTAATTTTCTATTATTTGAGGTATAATATTTTTCCATAAAAATTTTGGTTGTACTATTTTTATGTTGTCTATAAATTCATTATATCTACTATTCACAGTAAGTATTGCTTCGGCGAAAGATTCAGCGTCATTTTCTGCATAAGCTCCAATTTTAAGCTGAGTGATATCATCAGGCAATACTGTGGAAACAACTGGCTTAAAATATTTTATACCATCAAGCAAAACACCAGAGTTGGAAATTAGCAAGTATGGCAGGAGAAGTATGTCTGTTCTTTTCATTATCTTTTCTTTTTCTTTGGGGGATAAAAGTCTAGGAAGAAGTGTTACTCTATCTTTAACATTATATTCCTTTGCCCATTTTCTAATTTCATTCACCAATTCTGTTTCTTTCGGTTGACCAGCTATAATTAGCTTAAAATTATCCGGAAGAAAAGAAAGAGAAGCTATTGCTAATTTATAATCTTTTGTTCTCCTAATGAAGCCAAAAATGGTTAGGGTAGTAATATCTCTTCTTGCTTTTGATAATTTTCTTGCATTTCCAATACCTTGAGGTATGACGACAAAATTCTTCCTTATTTTTCTTACTTGCTCATACTCATAGAGTGTGAATACTCTTCCTACCTTAAGATTATTAAGTAAAAATCTCTTCGTAAGGAAATAACATCTACTTCCTATCTTCCCTGCTAGTTTATTTTTTGTAGTCGCGATTAAATAGCGCTCTACATCTTCTAAACGATAGAGGGAGTGAAAAGAAAGAAAAAGCTTATCTTTAAGGTAAGAAAGCAAAGGGAAAATATAAATTCCCAAGAGTTTGGTTGGAGCGTATAAGGAATGGTCCCATTCCACATCAATAACATCTGGTTTTATTTTTCTAAGTAAACGCAATAGAGTAAAGATGTAAGAAGGATTTATCTCATTTATAACCTTATAAATCCTTAATTTTTTAGAGGCAAGAGTGAAGTCGGAATCAATGTGAGTAAAGAGACGTATCTCTTTCACCTCTTGATATTTCAAAATATTAGAAAGAAACTCGAACGTATATATACCAATTCCGCAGTTCTTTCGCAAGCTACTTATTATAGAAATTCGCATTATAAAAAATAGAAAGCATTAAAATTAAACCTTATTGAAGAATCTTAAAAGTAACCTATACTAATCTTATGGCAATTAAACTCTTTCCTTATAGAAATATCAATTAATGAAATTGAGAGGTACACTATTACTTTTCCCTCTTTTTTTCTTCTTTATTGTAACCTTAGCTTCTCAGGCACAAGCCTATCTATTTATCGACGAGTTTAACTATCGTGACGTAAAAGAAATGGAAAAAGTTGGATGGTACATTTCTGACGAAAATTACATAACCTTGACAGGTTACTCAATAATTCTTAAAAATGACTGTGCCAGAACGACTTGGCCCAGATTTACTTTCAAACATAACCTTACTTCGCCACATTGGGTTGCCGAGTCAAAAGGAAGATGGATAAATGGAGATTATGGTAGCCTGCATATCATAGTGCGTACAACCACTGGTGAATACTCCTGGTGGGGAGACGGATACTATAAAGTTTTCATCTTTTCTATAAATGGAAAGGAAATAATAAGAAAAGAAGGATACTTACCATCCAAAAATGAGTGGTATGTTTTTAAACTTGCAAGAGATGATGAAAAAATATCAGGATTTTTCAATAATTCACTTATATTTAACATTTCACTACCCAAAGAAACTGTCACAGGAATAGGAGTTAACTCGGCATGGTGTAGTGAAACAGAGTATACGAGTATTTCTTTCCTTTCTGAAGAGTTACAGATTTTCTCTCCTCTCAACAAGACATACTTCACCACTTTATCCTATACACAAATCCCTATAAACATTTCCCTTCATTCCTTTAACGAAACTTTCTACCTGCAAATTTTCATTGACGACAATCTTTTTCTAAATAAAACATTCTACGAAGAAGCAACAATTAACGAAGAGTTAAACCAATCAATTGGCTATCATTGCATTTCAATTTTCACAAATGCATCAAATGTTGAAAATCAAACTGTTTGCTATTCAATTATTAGAGTTTTAGAAAAACCTCTTTTCATTACAGACAAAGATTGGAAAAATATTATTTCTCTAGCATCTTTAAAACAACCAGTTTTAGTTTTCGATAACAACGAAAAACAAATAAATCATTTTATTGAACTCTTCAAACCTCAACAAATTTTTCTTTTAGGAAACTTTAACCTAGAGATCAAAAATTATCCAACGATAAAAATTTCGAGAGAAGATTTGATTCAATTTTTCGAAAACAAAAAAGGAGTTTACGCAGACTCGCTAGAAAAATACATTTACGCTTCTCAAATAGCTTCTTTGCTAAACTTGCCAATAGTTTTTGAAAAAGAAAACTCAATTCTAGATTTTTCTCAAAACTCAACAGAAGAAATAGAAGATTTTTACCTAAAGCTAGCAAAAGAAAAAGGAATTAACATTAATTACATCGTACTCTCAAAACCAATTGCTTACTCTTCGATAATTTCCTCTTTAAGAAATGGTTTCATAATTTTAACAAATTCAAACAACGCAAGCGAGATAAAACAAATTTTAAAACAAAAGGTTTCAAAAATTAATTCTTTTGGTTTTCTCTTTAATAATTCACAAAACATTCTAAGAGGAAATTACCTGCTTTCAATCGGCTTACCAAGCTTTGAAGTTGAAGATCCTGTAGAAAAACAAAAATTTTTAGGAATAATTCAAGTAGAAGATAAAGAAGATGGAGATAAGTTCATTTCAGACATTCCCTATGCTGACATAAACGACGATACTTACCTAGATTTTGCAATAGGAAGATTGCCGGAAGATGAAAGCTTAGCTTCTCTAATTTTCTCAAGAGGATACTTAGATACTAACAAAAAAGCTTTGGTTGCAAGCGAATATTTGTACAACGATTACTTCTCTATTTTAGTCTATGGTGGAGGAGGAATGCTAAACGCAAGAAACATTGCTGAAATTTTAGAAAAGAAAGGTTATGATGTTAGCAGATTAGTAGAACAAAGAACAAACCACAAAGCTTTCTTAAGTCAATTGAAAGCTAGTGAAATTTCAAAATTCATTTTAACTTATGAAGGCTTAAAGAAAGTTTTGGAAAAATATGTTTCAAAAAGTTTATCAACAGTTTTAGCGAACGTTTTGCTTTTCCTTAAAGGCTCTCAAATCGCAGGCGAAGCTTTGCAAACCTATTTTGAGTATGACTGGAGTACCTTTGGGGAAAATTATGAAGATGCTTTATATTATTTATCTCAAAAAGAAGCAAATAATGAGAGCATAACATTAAACGATATTATCAAAATTGTTGGAATGCTTTGGCCAAAACCTTGGCCAGAATTAACAAAAGAGAATTTAATCGAAGAAATGCCAAAGGCTTCGATAATTTATTATGAAGGTTTTGGAAATGGAAGCTTATGGATTTTACCAAACAACTTCAAAGAAAGCGGAGATATTTTAAGCTATAGTTTTTGGACTCAACAAATAACAAACTATCAATACAATGGTAGCAAAGTTTTTCTCCCAGAAGACATTCCTTTGATAAACGCAAGAATTGTTTGGGATAATTCTGATTTTGCAGCTTTAGGAAAAATGAAAGATAAGTTTTTAGAAAATGGGGCAGCAAGTTTTATTGGAGCTTCAGCCTTAAACTACGCTCCTTTTAGTGGAGAAATTGACTCACGATTTTTCTCAAACGAAAACACAATTGGTAAGTCTTTAGTTTATGCCTTAAACTCTTTTCGCTCAGACTGGTTCACTTGGGATCCATTTGATATAACAAAACCTGGAATAAAGAAAAAATCTTTGCTTGAATTCTTCTTGTTTGGGGATCCTTCATTACCAAAAGAAGGAAAAGTTGAGCTAGAATACCAGAAAATATTATTTGATTGCAAAGAAAGCTGCGAGCTAAAAGTTTTCATTCCTTTCAATTATACTTTCAAAAACGGAACGCTTGAATACGAATCTAGAGAAAACCTAGTTGAAGAAAACGAACCAATAATTCCAATAAAAAGGTTTGTTTATTATCTACCAGAAAATGTTTCAGTTAGCGAGGAAAATATCACGATAAGTTTTGATGAAGAGAGAATAGAAAACATAAGCTTGCCAAAAGTTAAACTACTTTCTCATTCAAATTCCTCTCTAGAAACAAACAAAACAAAATCAACTGTAAGCAAAAAACACAAAATTAGAGTGAACAAAACAATTGACAATAGAAACGAAGTTGAAATTATAGTTCCAACTATAACTTATGATGAAGAAAATAACTCAGCTACAATCATTAAAAACATAACAATAAGCCTAAAATATTCCTCTCCTCTTGATTTTGATGTTAAGGCAAAAGATGTGAAACTTGGAGAAAAAGTTCCAATAAACTTGAAAATCTTTAGTAAAGTTTTCGACAACGCTACAATCTATATCGAAATCTCAAATTCCACTTATACTTTCAACCTCACATTTAACGAAAGTTTAGAAAATTCAACTTTTGAAAGAAATTATGAATTTAAACCAGAAGCTCCAGGAATTTACAGAGTTAAAGCAATATTAGAAAAATGGGACCCATTAACTGTTGGTCCAAGGGAAACAACATTTACTGTTTATGAGAATGAAGATTATAGCAATTCAAATACTTCAGATTCTACAGCTTGCACAGAACAAAAAGTCATAATAAACGAAATAATGTACAATCCTAAAGGAAGCGATAAAGGAAGAGAATGGATAGAATTGTTTAATGCGGGAAATTGTGAAGTCAATTTAACTGGTTGGAAATTTTTCGAAAGCAACACAAATCATAAAATCAATCTAATCTTTGGAAGCATAATTCTAAAGCCAAATCAATTTGCCATAATTTCAAACAATGCAACAAAATTCAAAGAAGAATATCCATCTGCTTCTTGTAACATTTTCCAATCTTCATTTTCTTTGAGCAATAGCGGAGAATTTATAGCAATTAAAAATTCTTCATTACATATAATTGATTCGGTTAATTATTCTAGCTCCTGGGGTGCTAATGACAATGGAAAAAGTTTAGAGTTAAAGGATGGAATTTGGGTTGAAAGTTATGTTGATGGCGGAACTCCTTGCATGCCGAATGATGATAAACCAATAGAAAGCCAAACAACAAAAAATGAGGCTATAACTGGATTTGCTGCTTTGCCTTCTTTAAACAATTCATTGAAAGTTTCTAATAACATTTTATCAAACGGAACACTTAAAACAAATTTAAGCGCCCCACTCGAAGAAAATACAACTTCAACAAAAAATGAAACGAGCAAAAATATTACAAGCAAAAATGAAACGAAGATTGAAAGAAGTATCAACAAAACAAAAGAGTCGCCCCACTATAAAAGCCCCCAAACAGGTCTGTTTGGTCTTACTCTTTCAAATTACATTATGATACTTATTATACTTGTCTCAATAACTCTTGGAGTTGGTAGCCTACTTTTGTTCAGGGCATTAAAGTAGGGTATGAAAAAAACCAAAAAAGAAAGTTAAAAGTGGTAAAAATTGACAATGAAATGTCAAAAAATGCTTAAAAATTGACATTCAAATATCAAAAATGGTTGAAGTTGAAGTTTTAAAAGAGCAAAACCCTTGGTGGATTTCTAAAGATAAAATTCTCGAAGACGAAAAAGTGAAAAATGCATTAGAGAAAAAACACAAGCTTCTATACTCTTTTGAAGAAAGTAAAAACAAGCTAATAGTTGGACCTAGGCAAACTGGTAAGACAACCTATCTTAAACTTCTCATTCATGATTTGCTAATCAATAAAAAAGTTGAAGAAAAGAGGGTTTTTTATTTTAGTTGCGAAATTCTCAAAAATTTTGAAGAAATAGTTGATGTTATAAGAAAGGTTGACTTTCTTGTAGAAGGGCAAAAGTATGTTTTCCTTGATGAAGTTGGGTTTGTAGAAAATTGGGAAAGAGCAATAAAGTATATTTTATATTCAAACCTATCGAAGGATAAAGTCATTTACACAACTGGCTCTTCTTCTTTGAATTTAAGAAAAGAAAGCTTTCCTGGAAGGGACATTGAAATAAAAAAATTTCTTCCCTTAACGTTCAAAGAGTTTTGCAAGATCTTTGGAAGTGATGAATTAAAAAACAAGCTGAAATTTTCCGTAAAGTTTGAAAGCACAAAAGAAATTTTTGATGCTGCTAAAAATCTAATTCTGCTTAAGGATGAAATAGATAAGCTTTTCTACAAGTTTTTGGAATGTGGAGGTTTTCCAAGAGCTTTTTATGAGCTAATGGAAGAAGGAAGAATAAAAGAGGAGACTTACGAAATTTATTGGAAATGGTTAATTCATGACATAGCAAAAATTGATAAAAGCGAAAAAATTGCTTCTTCAATTTTGGCTGGAGTTTTAAAAAATTATGCGTCAAAATTTTCTCTATCTTCTCTAGCAAAAGAAATGGAAATTGGTTCTCATGTTACGGCAAGAGAATATTTGGAAATTCTTGAAAATCTATTCGTAATTAGAAATTTTTACACTTTTGATCCTTACAAAGAGAGAATAGTTTATCGAAAAATGAGAAAGGTTTACTTCATAGATCCATTTTTATTCCATGTTGTAAATAGAAAGGTTTTTGGTAAAAGTAAAGTTGATGATCTAAGTAAGCTTGTAGAAGGAATAGTAGTAGAAGAGTTAAGTAGAAAAATAGAGCATATTGGTTTTTATCACAACAAAAAAGAGGTTGATATTGTTTTCAAAAATTTTGGAATAGAAGTAAAATGGCAGGAAAAAGTTGATTTCAGAGACTTTCCAAATATTGAATTAAAAAACAAAATATTGTTATCAAAAGATGATTTCAACTTAAAAGAAAATGTTTTAATCATTCCCACCACTATTTTTCTCTTACTACTATGAATGTAGCACTGTCTTTCGTTGAGTAGATTTCTAGAGTGAAATTTATAAGACAAATGTAATACGTATTACACTTGTATATAAACTTTGTCATAAGTTAGCTATAAGATACTTTCAAGATTACTAGATCTTTTGCTGTAGACTTTGATTTTAGAACGTCTAAAAAATTCCACTCGAACGTTCTACATTTAAAAACATCTGAATATAGATAATCTATGATAGAAATATTAGCATCTGTAATCATTTCTACACTTGCTACATTTTTCATCACACCATATGCTATTAGATACTTCAGATTCATTGGTCTTTTAACGACTGACGTTCACAAAAAGAATAAACCATTAGTTCCAAATTCTGCTGGAGTACCAGTTGTTGCTGGAATAATAGCAGGTTTTTTAGTTTATACCTTCATAACTGTTTTTATTCATAGGGAATCCTCTCAACTTGTATATCTTTTTGCATCAATAACAAGCATTCTAATAATAATGTTCTCTGGCTTTCTAGACGATTTAAACTCTAGACAAGTTAAAGTTGCTGGCCATATAGAAGGGAAGCAAGGATTGAAAGCTTGGCAAAAACCTTTGTTAACTTTACCAGCTGCTTTTCCATTAATGGCAATAATGGCAGGCGATACTACAATGAATTTGCCATTTATAGGAACAGTTGATTTTGGAATTTTGTATCCGTTGCTTCTCGTTCCAATTGGTGTAGTTGGCGCTGCAAACATGGTGAATCTTCTTGGCGGATACAACTTTTTAGAAGCAGGAATGGGCTTAGTTTATACACTATCTCTTGGAATCTATGCTTATTTGCATGGAAGTATTATAGCTTCAGTAATTTTCTTAACAACTTTTGGTGCTTTACTTGGATTGGCAAAATACAATTTTTACCCAGCTAAAATTCTTTCTGGTGATAGTTTGACTTACACTTTAGGGGCTGTTGTTGCTGTAGGTGCAATAGTTGGAAATATGGAAAAAGCTGCAGTAATAACAATGATGCCGTTTATTGTTCAAGGAATTCTAAAATTTTACTCAAGACTTAAGCTTAGAAGATTTGCTTCGGATTTAGGAATTTTACAAAAAGATGGAATAATAAAACCAAAATACGGTAAGCAAATTTACTCTTGGATTCATTTAATAACGAACTTATGGAACTTAAACGAAAAACAAATTGTTTTTGTTATGATGAGTATTCAAGCTATATTTTCTTTAATTCCATTTTTAGGTGTTCTCTAAAAAACTAGCAAGACATTAAAGCTAAAATCTAATAGCAATTTTTTCTTTAGTTAATTTTGGGAACGAATATTTAAATTTTTGGTCCAAAATATGGAACGAATATACTTTATTTAACTCAGTTTTTTAACCCTTAGAAAAAATTAAAGATAATGTCACTGGGTAAAAAACTAATTTCGAATTCAGCCTACTTGCTTTTAGATTGGCTTTTAGTTTCTATATTAGGTTTTTTCTATTGGTTTATAGCAGGTAAGACATTGATACCAGAAGAATATGGAATTGTTTCAACAAGCATAAACCTTGCAACTTTCCTTTCCACCCTTTCTTTGCTTGGATTAAATACAGCAATATGGAAGCTTTTACCTGAATATCAAGCAAAAAACGAAAAAGGAAAAATAAAATCTTTAATAAAGTTTTCTTTTTGGCTTTCGCTTTTTATAAACATTATTTTATCAATAATTATTATTGTTACAAGCTTTTGGTTTTCTTCAACGCTTAAAATCCCTTTGAACGTCACATTAATGATCCCATTGATAATGATTTCTTTAACTCTTGCATCAATTTCAGGAACTATAATTTATGCCTTTCAAAACATGAAATTTTACTTTCTTTCTGATTTTTATGGAGTTTTGAGCAAAGTTTTTATAGCAACTCTATTAATATTCATTGGTTTAAAATATATTGGTCTGTTAATTGGTTTCGTAATTTGTTACTTTTTGATTTTTTTATTGAGAATCATAAAAATAAGGTTTGGGGAGAAAGAAGCAAAAATAAACAAAAGAGAAATTTTGTTAGAATATGCTTTTCCTGCTTTCATTTCAAGTTTAGCTTGGAGTTTATTTTCTAGCGGTCAATATGCTTTGCTTTCGATAATTCAAAACCCAAAAGCAACAGGAATCTTTACAGTTGCTTTAATACTAACAATTCCTATAGTTGCATTGCCAAATATCTTAGCTTCAGCTTTGTTACCAATAATTTCATTTCTTTCAGCAAAACATCAAGCAAAAAGCCAGAAAAAAAGATTAATAGAGTTAGTAGCGAGATATTCATTTTTCTTTTCTTTACCAATATCCTTACTTTTGATAATCTTTTCAAAACAAGTTATAGTAATCTTTTCAAGCGAGAAATATATAGAAGCAAGTAGTCTATTTCCAATTTTAGCAATTGCCTCTGTAATATATGGTTTGGGAAATTTATTTCTGTCGAACTTGTATGCTATAGGAAAAACAAAATTAAATAGAAATATTGTTTTGCTAACTGTAGCTATTTTTCTTACTCTTGTCTATCCGTTAACAAAAATCTACTCAGCTATTGGTATGGCAATATCTTATTTCACATCAATTCTAGTTCTTTCCATCGTTAGCTACTTTTACATCAAAAAATTTTTGAATGTCGAAATGCCAAAAAAAGATTTTACGAAAATTTTAACTTCCTCACTAATATCTTTTGCTTTCCTTTATTTCACAACGAAAATCACTTATGGTATTTTAATTGATTTTATTTTGCTAGTTTTTGCTGTAGTTATTTATCTTTTTACATTAGCTTTGTTAAAGTTCTACAAGAGGGAGGATGTAAAGGTTTTGGAATTTTTTGAAGAAAGAACGCCTATCTTAAAGAAAACTATTCGTAGCCTCAAAACTATTTTAGAGAAATTCGTAGAATAAAATAATATTCTTAGAAACTCGGTTCCTACTTTAGCCAAAATGTAGTGCATAAAAAGGGAGATATAAACTTTTACGGTTAATTAACCTATGGAAAAGTTTGACGTTTGTATTCCAACTTTAAATTCGGGCAAAACCTTAGAATCTTGTTTAAAGTCAATAAAGGAAGTTATTCCAGTTAACAAAATAATAATTGCAGACGGTTATAGCACAGACAATACTATAGAAATAGCCAAAAGGTATGGGTGTGAAATTTTTCAAACAAATAGAAGTTTAGGCGAAGTTAGAGAGATGCTTATAAAAAAAGTAAAAACTAAATGGTTTTTCTTTATAGATGCTGATATTGTTGTGAACAAAAAATGGTTTTATGCGTTGGTCATAAATAGGAATGAGAACCGGGGGGCTGTTCAAGGATTTGGTCTACCAAAAGGACCTATAAGTTTTTTGAGAAAACTCTTGCTTTTTATAAAAGTTAAATTTGGATTAAAGCAAAGAGGTTTCACTTCAAACACTTTGGTAAGGAAGGAAGCTGTATCTGGAATAAAATTACCAAAGAGGAAGAGATTAGAAGACATTTATTTGCAGGAAGAAGTTGAAAAAAGAGGATATGAATGGAAGTTCGTCCTAGCTTTTTGCGAGCATTTAAAAACAGAAAAGCAAGTAGTTAAGGAAGCATTAAGAGATCTTTGGAAGCTAGCAAAAGAAAAAGGTTTTATGAGAGCTTTATTCTATATCTAATTCTCTAAACATTCTCTATGCAAATTTTAAATTCTGAGTAAACCTAATTATTGACTGATATTTGATTTATCAAAAAGGTAGATTCTGATATGAAAAGTGAAAGTGAGATAAAGAGAAAAATTGAAGAGTTAGAAAAGCTAAAATTCCATTGGTATCCTTATGATGAAGATTTCAAAATCAAAAATATAGATGAGTATAACACAGCAATAAAGGTTCTAAGATGGGTTCTCGAAAAGTAGGATTTAAATCGAATTTTAAAAATTCTTTAAATGGAGTTGAAGGCCGTATACAAAAATCTTTGTCCAAACTGCGGAAACTCTATTACCTCAGAAAGATTAGAAAAAGGATTGCCTTGCGAAGTTTGCCTGCCAAATGAAAACGAAAAGTTGAAATTCGGTTCTTTATTAAAAATAGAGGAAAGAAATAAAAGAGTAGAGGAAGTAGAAAGTCTTTTCAAAAGAGTAATAAAAGCAAGTATGTGGGCTTTACAAAGGTTTTGGGTTAGAAGGTTTTTAGAAAACGAAAGCTTCGCTTTAATTGCTCCTACAGGTTCTGGTAAAACAACGATTCAAATTATTTTATGTTTATACGCAGCGAGATTTCTTAGAAAAAGATGCTTGGTAATTCTACCAACAAGCCTTTTAGCAAGTGAGGTTTCAGAAAGGATGAAGAAATTCGCTGAAGAATTGAAAATTAACGTTGTGATAGCAAGTTATCATTCTATGCTTTCAAGCAAAGAGAAAAAGGAAGAGTTAGAAAAAATGAATGTAGCCGATATAATAATTACAACTCATTTAAGTTTAATGAAGAGAGAAGAAATAAATAAACAAGAAATTGATGCAGTTTTTGTTGATGATGTTGATAGCTTTTTAAGAAGGGGCAAAGCCATAAGGTATGTTTTAAAAATGGTTAAACTTCCTAAAAGAATTAAAGATATAATTGAGGAAGTTTTCGAGAAAAAAGTCGATTTAAAAACAGCATTATCCGAAATCTCCAAATTGAGAGATGAATTGGAAATAAAATCTCAGCTTATAGTTAGCGGTGCTACGCAAAAAGCTAAGAGAACTAAAAGCATTTCAATATTAAACTCAATATTCGGATTTTCTATTGGTTTAAAACCTGAATTTGGAAGAAATATTGTAGACTGTTTCACTATAAACAAAAATGTTAAAGAGGAAGTCCTTAATCTTTTAAAAAAGTTTGGAAGTGGTTGCTTAATTTTTGTACCAATGGACAAGGGTAGTGAATTCGCTGAAGAGTTAGAGAGATTTTTAATTGAAAATGGTATAAAAGTAAAAGCATTTCTAAAGCCGGATAAGAAGGCTTTCGAAGATTTTAAGATTGGTAATTTAGATGCTTTGATAGGAATGGTAACTACAAGAAGTCCTCTTGTTAGAGGAATAGATTTGCCAGCTATAATTAGATATGCAATTTTTGCGGGCGTTCCAAAATTTGCAGTTAGGATTAGAATAGAGGAATTCCATCCAACAAAATGGCTAATGCTTTTGAACAATATACAACAAACCATTAAAGAAGAATACAAAAAAGATTACGAACATCTTGTTGCAAATTTGATAAAAATTAAAACTCTAAAAACAGAAGATTTGGAAGAAGTGAGGAAAGCGTTAATCGAAAATAGAACGTTGGAAGGTTTTTTAGAATTTGTGAGGAAGGTTGCAGCAAGTGGAATGGAATTTTTCAAAAAAATTTTGAAAGATGAAAGTGTTATAAAAGCGATAAAAGAGTCGTCAACAATAAGTTTTAGCGAAAAAGAAGGAGAATACATATTTCTAATTCCAGATACTGTTGCTTATATTCAAGCTAGCGGAAGAACAAGTAGATTGTATGTTGGTGGAATAACAAAGGGTTTAAGTGTCGTTATAGTAGATGAAGAAAAAGCTTTCAACTCTTTGAAAAAAGAACTAACCTATTTTGAAGATATTGAATGGAAAAAATTAGAGGAAATTGACACTAAAAAAGTTATAGAGGAAATTGATGAAGATAGAAGAAATGTTATACTTGCAATGGAAGGAAAGTTGAAAGCGGAAGAAACAAAAATTGCTTTAAAGACTAGATTGTTTATAGTAGAGTCGCCAACAAAAGTTAAAACAATAGCAAGATTTTTCGGCAAACCTTCTAAGAAAAAATATCAAGACTTAGAAATTAACGAAGTTTTTGGAGCAAATTCCTTGCTGATGATAGCCGCTAGCAAAGGGCATATAACAGATTTGAGTTTGAAAGAAGGTTTGTTTGGCGTTGAAGTAAGAGAAACTTTCATTCCGTACTTTAAACCAATAAAAAAATGTGTTTCTTGTGGAAGAGAGGTCGAGGAAGAAGAAGAAGTTTGTTTTTGTGGTAGTAGAAAGTTTGTTGATGCTAAACCAAGAATAGAAGTTTTGAGAAAATTAGCAAGTTTGGTTGATGAAGTTGTTATTGGAACTGATCCTGATAGCGAGGGAGAAAAAATAGCTTTTGATTTGTGCTTGCTCCTAAAGCCACTAAACAAAAACATA
>JBMSAV010000052.1:0-4770 GCA_049414645.1 Candidatus Aenigmatarchaeota archaeon | reverse complement strand
AATCTAGAATTCTTTGTTTCATTCTTAATCCTCCTGCAGTTGGATGGCCTCCCCCAAACGACTCATAATGAGGACACGCGCATTCTTTTCTTGCTTGATGAGCTATTTCAGACGCAACGTAACCAACAGGAATGGAAGGCGAGTTGCTTCTGAAGGAAAATTCTGCATAGCCTTCGCTTCTCGAGGATTCTACACCAACTATAATTATAGAACTATTTTTAATTGTTTCGATTTCAGCAATAGGGCGATATGATGTTAAGAAAAATTCGATGTAGGGAGGGTATTTCAAAAGTTTTGATAAGTCTATATCAACCCCTTTATACTTTACTATTGTTTGCGATTTTGGTAGAATTACTACGACTGCCTTAGTATCGTTAAAGTAAGAAGCTCTGTCATGTCTTAACATATAATGATTCGCCTCAAAGTAAAGGAACGCATTTCTTGCAAGCGATTTGATCTTACTCCACTCTTTATCTTCTTCAAGAATTTCTAAAAGGTGGTATCCGTTTTCATCCGCATATCCCAAGTCCTTTGGCAATCTAGTTAAAACCATAGGATTGCCAATTTTTGAGGTTACCATCACATGAGCTGCAATAGACTTAAGAAGTTTGTGAGTGGGAGAATTCAATCTTTGAGCGTCTGTCAGAAAATATGTATCGTATTTATCTGCAACTTTTAAACCTGATACTCTGAATGCACCATTTGTTAAGTTGTTAAATAATTCAAAATGAGTTTGATAGCCTTCCCACTCATCTATAATTCCAACATTCGTATAATCTTCAGCTACCTTTTTCACCTTTTCATCACTAATGCTATCTAAAAATCTTTTAGTTCTTAAATCTGTATAAGTTGACACCAATGTTGGAATTAGAAGGCGTCTAATCGTTTCCAAGTTATATTTATTTAATTTCTCTAATATATATGAAACTATATAAAAGGTAATCTCACCCGCACAGGGTATATTTGGTCTTTTCCACCATATATTTGCTTCTTTTGAAAGACCATAATTATAATATTTGAAACCTTCATTTTCTCTTTCTTCTTCTTTAATCTTACCACCTTCTTCTTTACCAACAAATGGATGATGATCCAATATCATAACTTTGAAATTCTCTTTTGCTTTCGGATATCTATAAACTTCATCTAAGTCAGTGTAAAAAGGATACCAAGGTGTATTGTCTGTTGTTATAAAAAGTATTTTCGCATCTTTTTCTAAGTAAGACTTAATATCGTTTAAAGGTAATCGTATTGTTGAAAAGGTTAGTTTAGAAGAAGAATTATATGAGTCAATCAAATAAGGAACATTTGACATTTCGAAATGAATTGCAAAATTGAGAGCGCTACCTATCGCATCTCCATCAGCATGGTTAATATCTAGCAAAACTATTTTTTTACCTGGGTATTTTTGGAACTCAAGCAATTCTTCTGCGGCAGCTGTTTTTAAATGGTCAAAGGTCTTATTGTATGTATATAACTCATAAAGCTCTGGAGTATAGCGTGCAGGATCTATCATACATACTAATAAGTCAAAATCTTTAAATACTTTTTGTATTTTATTTTAAGCATTCTTGTATTTGACTTCTTCTATTTTTCCATCTAAACTTCTACTTTATGTCCATGTAAAATCGATATTTCATAAGGATCGACTTTATGCTTTTCAATTAACTTTATTAAGTTCCCTTTAAGTTCTATAGCTGAATAAGTATGTTAGCTCAAAGATTAATCTTAATATCTTTTATCTTTCCGAATTTTAGAGAGCCAACTTCTTTATCTATTCCAATAACTTCTAAATCATCAATCTCTACATCTTCTTTTAAAATGGGACTCAACAAATCTTCTTTATCAACAACATTTACTTCTGTTCCGCTTGAGAGAGATGAAAATGCTGGTAAGCAAATTATTCTTTTACCATTTTTCATTTTACCATAAAGTAGAGCAGGCAGTTTAATCCTATCAAAACCCTCTTTCAGAATTATAGCTGGCTCTTCATGCCCAATTATTAGAGTATGAAAATTTCTAGGATAAGAAATTTTTTTGTGGCCATGAGTAAACAAATAACCTTTTTCTAAATAGAAAGGATCAAAAACTTGCAAGTTAATTTTTGAAGCAATATTTAACAAGTAATTATCATGATTTCCTCTAACAACAATTATTTCATTTACCTTTTTTCTCAAGAATTCCACAAAATCTATAACTTCTCTCCATTCTTGTCTGCTAGCTTCTCCGAATTCATGCTTCAAATCGCCATTAATCAAAATCCTTTTTGCTTTAACTTTTTTGAATATATCATTCAACTCTTTTTTTATTTCTTTTAGTTGAACTTGCGGAACAAAAATGCCTTTTTCTTCCGCCAAATAAAGCTCCTCCCCAAGTTGCAAATCGGAAATTACAACTAAATCTAAATCTTGAATGTATATCGCTCTATGACCATTAATGATCTCTACATCTTCAAAAAACTTCATAAATAAATTTAAACTCTTCAGACAATAAAGAAAAATGGTAGAAGAAAAGTACCTAACATTGAATTTGAGAAAGTTACTTGTAAAAAAGCAAAACTGGAGAAGAAGCGAGTCAGCCGTTTTCATATTGAAAAGACTTTTGAAAAGACATTTGAAAACTTATAAAATAAAGATTTCCACAGCTCTAAACAACCTTATCTGGAAAAGAGGAATAAAGAACCCAAAAACAAAACTCAAGGTTAAGGTTGTTAAAGAAGGGGAAGAATATAAAGTAGATTTGGCAAGTTGATAAAATGAAAGATCTCGTTGATTATTATGGGGATGTAAATATTGGTTTTTATGGTAAGGCAAGTGACAAGCTATTCATTTCTAGTTTTGAAAAAGACTTTTCAAACATTTTCAATGTTCCATCAAAAAGGATAACAATTGGCGGAACAGAATTTGTTGGTTTGTTTTCTGCTATGAATTCAAATGGAATAGTTTTACCTTTTATTGTCAGAGATGAAGAAATGGAAGAAATAAAGAAGTTTGGTTTAGACGTCCTAGTTTTAAAAGAAAAGTTTACAGCCATAGGAAATTTGATTGTTGTTAATGATAAAGGGGCAATAGTTAGCGATTTACTGTCTAAGAAAAGTATAAAGTCAATAGAAGATGTTTTGAAAGTAGAGGTAGTTCAAGCTTCCTTAGCAAACTCAAAAGTTGTTGGAAGTGTTTGCTTTGCAACCAATAAAGGAGCAGTCTTACATAGAGAAGCTAGCGAGGAAGACGTTGAACTAGTTAAAGATGTTTTGAAAGTAGAAGTTGAAAGAGGAAGTGTTAATTTTGGTTCTCCTTTTGTTGCTAGCGGAATAATTGCTAATAGCTATGGAGCTTTGATAGGAAGCAAAACTTCTGGTTATGAGTTAGATTTTATTATAAGAGCACTAAAAGTTTAGTTTTGTGGACATAATAGTTCCAACTCTTTTTCCAATGAGAGAAAGTATGAGCGATCTTTATGATTTTTGCTCGGAAATCTTTTGTACATTTGGAGATTTAAGATAAATATTTAAACTTCTCTATCGAGCTTCTTATATGAAGAGAAAAGTTGGAGTCTTTGTAGACTACGATCAGACTTTATTAGATACAGCTTATTTTTACTTACTAAATCCGGACATATTTTTAAAGAACTTTGTCTATTCAATGGCCAATTTTATAAGATATTTAGTTAAAAAGAAAAATCTAAATCCTCTGAATTTTGTTTATTATTTTTTATTAGAAGAAGACAAAAGAAGCGACGAAATAATAAGTAGAATTAAAAAGAGGTTAGACTTCTATGTCGATAAAAATTTGATGGATTTAATCGTGAAGTTGAGTGATAATGAGAAATACGATGTAAAAATTGTTAGCTCTTCTTCAGAAAAGATAATAAAAGGTGTTTTGGGAGAGTTGGGAAAAATATATGGGAAAAATATTAATGTTGATGTAATTGCTTCCTCTCAAGATAAGTTAGTAACATCAAAAACAAAAGGAGAAATTGTGAAAAATTATAATGGTCCAACAATTTGTTTTGCTGACGGTCCAAATGATACAGAATTTTCAAATAATTGTGATGTTACAATACTGAAAAAATCGCTCGCATATTATTTGTCTCCAAAGAAACCTATAGGTTATAAGCCAAGAAGGAAAAAGTTAAATGAATTTTTAGAAAAATTGGAAAAGAAATTAATTCCCAATGACTTCTATCAATAACTTCTTTTCATCTTCTCTTAAATAATCAAAAACTTCCTTCAATTTTTCAATATCTTCTCTACTCAATTCGCTAACCAGAATATCATTCTCGAAGACGTTTCTTCCAATAATTGCGTCTTCTATACTTATAGCAACTCTTTCTCCTTTTATTGCTTGAGGTATTGTTCTCCCCTCGCTCTGAATTTCTTTAACAGTTCCAATAACTTTGTCTCCTCTCTTTAGAGCTATACCCGGTTTCAAAGTTCCTTCTAAAACATCAACACCAAAAATTGCTGGCTTGCTATTTCTAAATATTGCTCCAGGAATAACTCTTAGCTTTACAGGTCTAGGCAATGTTTCTAGTTTGATTTCTATTTCTTTTCTCTTCTCTTCCTCCACCCATTGCTTATATTCATCTATTAATCTGTAAATTACGTTAGAGCTAAATACTTTTAATCCAAAATTCTTTGCTTCATTTATTGTCTCTTCATCAACTTTTATGTTGAAAGCAAGTATAACTTTTCTATACTTCTCTTGAATTAACTCTCCTTCAATAAAATCTTCTCTGTTTATGCTGCCAATATCGGCTTTTCTTATTGGTATG
>JBMSAV010000051.1:0-3565 GCA_049414645.1 Candidatus Aenigmatarchaeota archaeon | reverse complement strand
TTATTGTTATTGATGTTGCAAATGGTTATACAGAAAATGTTCGAAAAGCAGTTAAAGACATCAAAAGAGATTTTGATATAGAGGTAATTGCTGGAAATGTTGCTACAGCAGAAGGGGTAGAAGCTTTAGCTAGTGCAGAAGCAGATGCGATAAGAGTTGGTATTGGTCCAGGGAGTTCTTGTATAACTAGATTAGTTGCTGGAGTTGGTGTTCCACAATTGACTGCAATAATTGAATGTGCCGAAGCCGCTTCTAAATATGACATTCCAATAATAGCTGATGGTGGTATAAGAAGATCTGGAGATATTGTTAAAGCCTTAGCTGCTGGAGCGTCAACAGTAATGATAGGAAATTTGTTAGCTGGCACTGAAGAAAGCCCCGGAACAACAATAATAAGGAAGGGAAGAAAGTATAAACTTTACAGAGGAATGGCATCGCATGCGGCTTATTCTGGAAAATTGGAAAGAGAAGGGAGGTTTGATGAAGAAGAAATTGAAGCTTATGTGTCTGAAGGAGTAGAAGGTTTAGTGGAGTACAGAGGAACAGTAGCTGAAGTAATTCATCAATTGGTTGGTGGTTTAAGATCAGGAATGAGTTATGTTGGAGCTAGAAACATAAAAGAATTGCAAAAAAATGCAATTTTCATAAAAGTTACTGAAGCAGGAATTAAAGAAAGCAAGGCTCATGATTTAAAGGTGTTATAAGTTATTGTTCTATCATTCCACAGAAAAATTTGATGCAATAACAAACATTGCATGGCTAAAGCTATAGGAATGATAGAAGCGGGTTTATCGTCTTTTATTTGCTCGGACAAATAACCATTAAACTTTTTTCATTCGCCAAATTGTAGTATTTCAACGCTTTTTCTTTTTCTACCAGTTTGATAAGCTACAATTTCTAAAAACTTCTTTTGATTTTTCTAAAATCTTTTCGTTTTCCATAAGATTTATTAAAAAGCTTGGAGTAAATAGCAAAAAGCTAGAAAATTACTTCCTCTCCAGGAATTCTTGGAAATAGTTGAATTTCTCTTATATGTTTCTTTCCACATAAAAATCTTAATAACATTTCAACAACAATTCCTACCACGCGCTTGGTTTCAATAAGCCCATTTTAGCAACTTCTCGATAGTTCTTGAACGTCTAATAGTCTTTACCTTCCATAAAAAAACTTCGCCATACCCTTCTGGCAAAATCAAATCATAGTTTAGAAAATGACAAGGGTTGTTTTCATCTTCCTTATCGTAGAACCCTCTCTTTATGTCAATAATCCAGAATGGTTCTTTTTATTTTGTGCTCATAATATCATAACTACCAAATTTTCTAAAACTTCTGAATATCTGTAAATCTTGAATGACTTTTAAGGAACTTTTAATTCTCTTCCTAAACTTCTAACAATAAGAGAAATTGAAGGAGTAAAGAAGACAGTATCTTTAATAGTTTTTGAAAGTATAAAATAAACAACTTTTATTGGCTTGTAATAAGAATTTATCCTTTTTCTATCAAATCTATCAATGAGGTTTGTTGTTACTGGGGGAGCCGGTTTTATAGGAAGCAATTTAGTTGAGAGGTTGATTAAAGAAGGAAATGAAGTTATTGTAATTGATAATTTACATACTGGAAGTTTGTATAATTTGAAAGACTTGAACATAAAGTTTATAAAAGGTGATGCCGGAGAAATAGATAAGATTATCGATCCAATTGACGGAATTTTTCACTTAGGAATTCCTTCATCTTCGCCAATGTACAAAAAGAAAAGAGAGCTCATATGTAAAGCAATAGAAGATTGGATAAAGATTTTGGAGTTTGCGACAAAAAACAAAGTTAGGATTGTTCTTGCCTCAACATCTTCAATCTACAATGGCAATCCTGTACCTTGGAAAGAAGATATGCAAATAATTCCAACAGATTTTTACACTGAAGTTAGATATTCGATGGAGAGAATAGCAAAAGTTTATAATGATTTATACGGAACAAGAGTTGTTGCTTTGAGACTTTTCAGCGTTTATGGAGAAAAGGAAGAATTTAAAGGAGAATATGCGAATCTTGTGACTCAGTTTATACTCGCTGCTTTGAAAGGGGAAACGATAAAAGTTTTTGGTGATGGAACTCAAACTAGAGATTTCATTTATGTGCAAGATGTTGTAGAAGCTTTTATAAGGGCAATGAATTCAAACATCGATTTTGACATTTTTAATGTTGGTAGAGGAAAAAGCTATTCTTTGAATGAAGTCATTGCAATGGTTAGCAGAATTTTAGATGTTGAAGTTAGAGTAAAGTATGTTGAGAATCCAATCAAAAATTATGTTTGGCATACTTTGGCTGATACAACAAAAGCTGAAGAGAGACTCGGATTTAAAGCTAAAGTTGACTTGGAAGAAGGAATAAGAAAAATAATTCCTTATTACAAAAAGTTTTTAGAGTCAGTTTAAAATTTCTGGAGAAATGTTTGGATATTTAACTCCTCTTTGCATGCCATTCTTTATAATTTCTTTAACTTCAGAATACACTTCTCTTAAAACATCTTCAAAATTCTTCTTTCCCGCTTCTATACTATCCATCTCTTCTTCTAACATTTTTGTTGTCTCTTCATTTAAATATTTATTGAAGTTTTGTTGAGAGAAGCCATAAACTTTTATTCCAAGGAAAGTTGCAATCAACGTCGATTTCTTTATTTCCCTTACATAATTTCTTCTTTTTAAGACTTCCAAAATCTTTGCATAGGTTGAAGGTCTTCCAATTCCTTTTTCTTTCATAATTGAAACTATTTCTGAGTAAGTGTAAGGATAGAACTTTGGAACAACCCTTTTGTTAATTTCTAAAAATTGAACTTTCCCTTCCTTCAAGCCAGAAATTTTCTTTTCTTGTATTCTGAGAATTTTCGTAAAACCTTCATCTATAATTCTATTGATAAACTCAAACTCTTTTTCTTCGTTTGCGGCAACAAGCTTGAACTTTACTTTTTCAACTTTTGCTGCCTTCATTTGGCTTGCTATAAATCTCTTGAATATTATATCATAGGCTCTAAGTTCTTTTTCTGTTAGAGGTGATGGAAATCTAAGCATTTTCAATCCAATTAAATTCTTCAATTTTTGAAGGTCTATTGCTCTAGTTGGTCTTATACATTCATGAGCGCCTTCTGCTTCCCATTTTCTTCCTTTGAACCACTCTTCTCCAAAAGTTGATGAAATGTATTCCTTAGCAATGTTTATCCCAACAGTGCTAACTGTTGTGCTGCTTGTTCTATGATAAGTTATCAAACCACTCTCGAAAAGTTTTTGAGCTATTTGCATTGCTTCGTTAGCATCTATTTTTAGAGCAGAAGTTAATGCAGAAATCAAAGTGTCTGTTGTAAATGGTGGGTAAGGATTTAATTCTTCTTCATATATTTTGAGATCTTTTATTTCAACAAAACCATTCTCAACAATTTTTTTGTAAGTACCTATGCTAGCTCTGAAACTTAAATCTAAACCATTTTCCAACTTCAAAATTATTAATTCTTCTTTTTCTCTCAACTTTTTAGTTCTATCAACAATCCATCCTAAAACTGGAGTTTGAACTCTACCTGC
>JBMSAV010000050.1:0-5129 GCA_049414645.1 Candidatus Aenigmatarchaeota archaeon | reverse complement strand
TCAAATTCTTCAAAATCCTTTAAACCATTCTTTATTTCTTCATAAGCAATCTCATCTTCAATTTCTCCATATCTATGAACTAAAATGTTTCTAAAACTCTTCATCTCTTTTATTTTTTCTCCCATTTACCTTCTTATTATTCCATTCTTTACTAAGTTTTCTATTATATCGGTATCTTTCTTTGGTAATCCTAAGTTTAAGTCAGAGTTAATTATTTTACAAATATCTAAAAAGTTATCTATCATGGACTCAGCTCTTTTATATATTACGTCTTTAACTAAACTTAAATCCAAAAATTCTTCTAAAGTTTGTGGTAAATGAGTTTTAACTTTTTCTAAAGAGTCTCATATATCTTTGAGCTTTATTCTTATAATTTCTTCTCTCATATTCTCATTCCGATGTAGTCATACAAATATTTTCTAAAATCTTCAAATTCCTCTAAAGTTTTGTAAAATATTTCATAGGTGAAGTCTCTATCAGCAATGAAAATTGGCTTTCCCTTTAAAACTTCTTTTCTAACAAAAATTGGCAAAGAGTTGAAAATTTGAACATAAAAGTAATCTGGTAGCTCAGAAAGAAGTTTTAATCTAAATTTCTCCCCTTCGATTTTACTACCGTCAAAATAAATGCAAACATCTATATCGCTATCTTCAGTTAAATTTCCTTCAGCAGCTGAACCAAAAAGAATGATAAACTTGACTCTTTTAAATTCTTCAAACTTTCTTATAGTTCTTAAAAACTCTTCAATTGCTTCTTCAACCTCTACCATAATCTATGTTGAATTCCAATGGTTTAAGTTTTATAAACAACATTTTTCTTTTAGAGGGGAAATCAAAGTATGATAGAAAGAAAATTTTTACCAATGCTTGCTTTTAGAAGTCAACCATTTGATTCTAACGATTGGCTCTTCGAGATCAAAACTTCTTGGTGAATGCCAAGAAGTGATCTAATTCGATGGGACAAGAACTATTTGCTATTTGGAAGAAGTAGGTATTGAATTCATTAACAGAAGAGGAAAGGAATTTTCTTATAGATATCCAGAAATAAAAGAAGCGCTTAAAAAAGCTGTTAAAGCAAAAGAAGCTGTTTTAGATGGAGAAATAGTTGTGTTAGAAAATGGAAAGCCAAATTTTTGGAAGCTTGCTGAAAGAGAGCATGTTGATAATAAGTTCAGAATTGAATTACTTTCAAAATTAATGCCAGCGACTTACATAATTTTTGACATTTTGTTTTTAAATGGAAAAGAACTAACAAATCTTTCTTTACTGGAAAGAAAAAAGATTTTGGAAAAAATCGTAGAAGAAAATGAAAGAATAAAAATTGCCGAATACAAAATTGGAAGGGGGAAAGAACTTTTCGAGTTTGCAAAGAAAAATGGATTAGAGGGAATAATGGCAAAGAAGATAGATTCAATCTATGAAATAGGCAAAAGAAGTAAGAATTGGTTAAAAATCAAAGTGGAAAATATCTTAGATGCTGTTATTGTTGGCTACACAACTGGAACCGGAGAAAGAGAAGATTTTGGAAGTTTATTAGTTGCTGCTTACCATCAAGGAAAATTAAAGTTTTTGGGAAGAGTCGGCACTGGTTTTAGCAAAGAAGAAATTGAAGAAATAATTAAAAAGCTTGAGAAAGAAAAAGTTTCTGCTCCTTTTATTTCTCTAGAAAATGTAAAGCTTGACTTGTCAGAAGGGAGGGAAGCGATTTGGGTTAGGCCAAAGTATGTTTGTGAAGTTAAATTCTTAGAATTTACGGAAGACATGCAGTTAAGAGCTCCTGTTTTTGTTAGAATGAGAGAAGATAAAAGCGTAGAAGAATGCGAAATAGAAGCTTAAATGGGTCCGGGCGGAGTCGAACCGCCTCCTCCGCCTTGTAAGGGCGGCGTCCTAACCGTTAGACTACGGACCCATCTTTATTTTTAGTAACCATGATTTAATATTTGTTACAATGTTAATATAGAAATTTCATCGGCCTGTTCACTTTACTGAACAAAATTTAAATCTTTTGTTAAGTAAACTGAACAAAAATGCTAAATTTCTACAAGCTTGTCAACAAATTTTTTGTAAAAACTCAAACTCTTTACTATTTACTAAATGAATTTGAAAGATGTAATTTGCATTTTCTCTTTTTCTTATCTCCACTTTTATTTCAGCCCTTTATTGCATTCTCTCGCTAATTTTATCGGAAAATATCAAAACATCGATATCGCTAAAGTAAACTTTGTAATCTCCTCTTGCAAAGCTTCCAAAAACATAGACTTTTGCATCCTTCAAAATCTTAATATCAACTTCTTTAATTTTTTTCAATATTTTCCATGCATTTTTGAAAGTTTCCTCTCTTTCTCTAACGAATTCTAATGCAACTTCATAAACTTTTTCCATAACTTTCTTTGTTATTTAAAATTAAAATTGAAAAACAATAATGAAGAAAATGGAAGCAATAGTTTTAGTTTTGATTTCAGTTTTACTTGGAGTTTCAGGTCAGCTTTTTTTAAAACAAGGAATGAGGAAAATCGGAAATTTTGAATTAGAATATTTCCTTACAACAAAAGTGTTTGATATTTTAAAAGAGAAGTTCATAATTCTTGGCATATTTTGTTATGCAATTGCAACTCTCATTTGGCTCGTTGTATTATCTAAAGCTGAACTAAGTTTTGCTTATCCTTTGCTTGCTATCGGTTATGTACTTATAGCAATATTTAGCAAATTTTTATTTAACGAAAATGTAACTTTTGTCAGATTTCTTGGAATTTTATTGATTTCAGTTGGGGTTTTTCTCTTACTGAAAAGCTAGTCGACTATGTTTTGGGATAGACTCTATAAAAAGAATATACCTTATTCTCTTTTTCATCAACAACCCTTTGTAACAGCTCTAAATTGTACTTATTTCCAAACTCTAAACAGCTTCTACTTTCGTTTACTTTGATAGCACACCAATACCCTTCGTCAAAAATTACGCATTCGTTTTTAACAATATTTTCGAACTCTGGTTGATATACATACCATATTTGTAAATGACCTTTGCCTAACCAAGAGTAAATGCTGGAAACGTGAGAGATAAAATAGCATTCATCAGAATAGTTAGAAGCAAAAGAAATGGCTGCTTTTCTGTAAAGC
This sequence comes from Candidatus Aenigmatarchaeota archaeon, assembly GCA_049414645.1. GTDB lineage: Archaea > Aenigmatarchaeota > Aenigmatarchaeia > CG10238-14 > SpSt-28 > SpSt-28. The sequence goes on along the minus strand of JBMSAV010000050.1, from coordinate 2,013 downwards.
CTTGCACCATAAGATTCTTCTATTTTATCATCTGCAATATGCATTTTAGGAATATAGAATGAAAATGAAATTGCTAACAAAAGAATGATTATAAGAAACGTTAATTTCCTTTCAAATATCTTAAGCAGAACTTTACTTAGGAAGAAAGCTCCACAACCAGAGAGAATTGAAAACATGATGGTTTGAGGCAAAACATATCTAACATCAACACCATAATATACGCTACCTGCATAAAAACTTGAATAGAGCAAAAAGAGAGAAGAGAACCAGAAAAGAAGTAGAGCAAGGACATTTCTATTTTCCTTGAAAAGAAAAATAATTCCAACAAAAGCTAAGAGTGTAAAAAATATTGGGTGATATAGTTGCTTACCTTCATATGCCCATTTATCCTTTTCTTTACTCATCTCAAACCAAAATCCAATGTTTGGGTAAATATTTTGCTTCAAGTACTCAAAACTCATCTTTTCTCCAGAAGCCCCCCATGTGTCTACTCTCCAAGCATAGAAAGTATGCAAGAAGTAAATTGATAAAAGAATGAAAGAAAGAAAAACAAAAAAAGAGTAAGCTTTATTGTTAAACGTATCGAGATATTTTTTATTTAACAAAAATTGAGAAAGGAAGTATAACGGAATTAAGACCATTCCCTCACTTTTTGCTTGTGTTGCCAACACTAAAGCAAGTGGAGAAAGTGACTGAATTCTCAAATCTTTGGATTTTGAAGAGAGAATAATAAAAAACAGCAGAAAAGAGATAAAGAAAGAAAATGTCAAATCTGCTGTCATCGTTGGAGACCATAAAATATGAATAGGCAATAAAGCAAGAACTAAAGAGGAAAATAAGGCTATCTCATTTTTTCTAAACAATAAGTAAGAAGAAAGATAAACTAGAAGCGTAGATAAGCTGGCTAAAAATATAGCAAGATGTCTTGCGACGATCTCGCTAATCCCAAATAAAAATAAAGCAATAGAGATTAAAAAAGGGTGCGCAACCGGCCATTTCATTAGCTCGCATCTAAAACAATTAAACTTATCTCCGTAATCACACAAACAAGAAGAGAAATGCGTAACTATTTGTTTTGCCATATCCAGATAAATATCTTCATCAAAAAACAATCTTGTTGTTTTTGGAGGAATTATCTCTCTTATTAACAAAGCAATGAAAAATACCAAAAGGGCGGACTTCCAATTCACACCTTTTAACATTTTTAAAATTTGCCTACAGGTAATGCCTAATAAAACGATAAAAATCGAAAAGGAGACGAAATATAAAATTGTTTCGGTTCTAAGGATTAAAGATTCAACAAAAGTCTTCTCAAAGGTTGAAAGTCTGTAAATTCCGTAGAGAAAAGTTAAAAGAATGACGGATAAAATTGCTAAATTTATTGAAAATTTTCTAATCATTTTAACGTCACCAAAAAATCTCCAATAATCATGTATTTTGTTTTAGTTTTGATTTGAGTCTCTACAGCATCTTTTGGTGAACAAACTATTGGTTCGCCATGAAGATTAAAGCTTGTGTTCAGAACAATTCCAACTCCTTTCTCTTTCTTTATTTTTTCTAATAACTTCCTATATCTTTTGTTTTCTTTCCTACCAACCATTTGTGGTCTAACAGAACCGTCTACATTAGAAACTGCAGAATACTTTTTCTTCAATTCCTTTTTTAACATGTAAGTCATCGTCATAAATCTGTCTGGCATGTTATCATAATCTTCAAATATTTTAGAAGAATCTTCCTCAAGAATAGAGGGACAAAATGGTTGGAACCATTCTCTTCTTTTAACTTGAATGTTTAGTAATTCTTTAACATTTTCATCATCTGCTGGAGCAAGAATGCTTCTGTTTCCCAAAGCTCTTGGACCATATTCCATTCTTCCTTGGAACCAAAAAACATAGTTGCCCTTATTTATTAAATCTGCAGCATAACCTTCGGGCGAACTTACTTTCTCAAAATTTATCTTATCAGAATATTTTAGTAGCGTATTTTTCACTTCATCTTCTGAATAATCCAAAC
>JBMSAV010000049.1:0-4762 GCA_049414645.1 Candidatus Aenigmatarchaeota archaeon | reverse complement strand
CGAAATTACTACTGCTGCAAGCAAAAAAGCTTCTCCCTTCATTTTTACCACAGATAAACTCTAATTTCAATCGGTTTGTAAATCGCTAAATCGCCAGCTATTATATAACTTACTGATGCTATGTTTTTAGAATCTATTGTTGGAATATCTGTTATATTGCCTGTTTGATTGTAAAGAACTACTTTATAGTTTGATTTGAGAAATGGTAAAAGCAATTCTTCGATTTTAGTTACATTTGCTTGCAAAGCATATTTCCTCAAATTTCTTGCTTGGTCTAAAACTTTCAAAGCATTATAAGCATCTATTTTTCTGTTTATTTGGCTGACTTCTTGAGAAACAGGTTTAATAAAGTAAAGTAGAAAGATTATGAAGCTGATTATCGCTACGCTTATCAAAGCTTCTATTGTTTGCATTTGGCCTTTACTTCTCATAAATCTCAACCCTAAAATTGTGACCTCTCTGCAAAGCAACCTTTAACAAATCATAGCTTATGTTTCTTAATGCTTCTATTTTCTCAAAAGAAATTAAAGAAACTTCCATTCTTGGAAAAACTTTTACAGAAAGAGGTTGTTGATAGTGAGATAATATTTCTTCATCGGTTAAAGCTCTGTTGTAAATTCTAACGTCATCTATACTACCATTAAAGAAGGATGTTAATTGCCAAGCAGCTATTGAGAGATCTAAGGAATTAGATGAAATGGAAAAAGAATAAGATTTACTTCCTGCATTTGTGGCATTGATAAAAATATCTATGTTACTTCCGTTAAACCTTCCTACTACATTTTGCCATGTTGATATGCTTAGAGGAAATGAAGAGTTCACATAAGTTTCATTTATGTAAAATTGAACATAGCCACTTGAATCCGTGGAAAGCTGATAAGAAGAATAATTTTTACTTAAGAGAATAGAACTACCAAAACTCCTTGGATAGACCCAAAGACTAACTGTTATTAAAGAAGGGTTAAGTAAATCTGAATTCAAAACTTTAATCCAATCATATACTCCATCATAACTCAAAGCTTTTCCAATTTTACCATCACCCCATAAAGGACAAGTATCTGTTCCTCCACAAATACTTGTTCCATTGTACAAAGTTCCATTGTTTTTGTTACCAGAATAATCATAAGTTATATTTCCGCCACCTTCATCAAAAGTTAACCACATCACTAAACTGCTAAAGTTTCCATAATTTTTCAATATTACTTTAGTTGAATTATAGAAAAATATTTGAAGCTTTCTGCTAGAATTAGCAGAAACATTTACTTCAAAAAACAAAATTGCCTTTTGTAGAAAACCAGAGGGACAAAAAGTTTGATCTACAAATCTAAAAGGAATTTCATTGAAATTTTCATCAAAAATTCTAACTGTTCCATTCCAAGCAAGATTTTTGCAATCATTATCAAAAACAATTTCTTGAGCTATTGGTTCATTTATTCTATTGTAACCAGAATTATCAGAAATTAAAATTGGAACTAAATAAGCTGAAGAAGCTAATCCAATTTTTGATGGTATAATTTTTTCTTTATTCCAATCTGGAGGATTACCCTCTGATACGATTTCGTTAGCTAAATCGTTAGCTTTCTTTCTCAACTCAATCAAACTTTGCCAAGATGGTTCTTGCTTTTGAAATCCAAATAAGTAGAAAAAGGTGGCAGAAATGAAAATGATGAAAATGCTACTAGCAACTATTAGGTCAACGTTCAAGTTTTATCCCTCCAACACTTTTCTTCAATTGTTGTAAAAGATTTAGTTCTTCTTCAATATGATTTCTTAAATCTTCCAATAAAATTTTTATCTCCTCCTTAACTTTCCTCATTTCACTCAAATCTTTAACTTTCAGGCCAAATTCTGTTCTCTTTTTGATCTCGCTCGTATTTCTTTTTTCAATCTTTGAAATTTTTCCCTTGTATTCACTTTCAATCTTCTTTTTCATTTCTTCTGGCAAAATTTTTATTAAATTTTCAAATTCTTCCTTTAACGGAGAAACAAAAGAAATTTCTTCAATCATTTTTTCAACATTCAGCAAATACTCTTTTTCTTCCATCAGCTCTCCACTCATTCTTAAAAATCTTTCTGCAAGAGTCAAACTATCTAACTCGCTTTTTATTTTTTCTTCGGCTTCAATTCTAAGTGAAACAACTTTTTTCCTGCTTAAGAAATAGTAAAGGGGAATTGCAAACAAAGTCAATCCTATAGGTAATCCAAAAATTAAAGCTATTTGAAACGGTTCAAAATCTCCAAAAGGTGTAGAAATTTTATTTTCCTTTTTAGCTTTTGAAGCAGAAGTAATGTCTATTGCTTCTTCTTTCTTTTGTGGAGTACCTACAAATACTTTTGGTTTTACTTCAAGAATTCTTTCTTCGCTTACAGAATTGTTTGCAAAATCAAGAATTTCAAATTTTATGGAATAATTTCCTGGCTCAAGTTGCTTCTCTATTTTTTCTTCGCAAAGAATTCTTTTGTTTTCAACAAGTTTTCTACATTTTATATAAAAGACTTTACCTAAAAATTCTATTTTAGAAGCGTTCTCATTCAGACCAAAATCATCCATTCCTCCAAAAGAAATAAATATTGTTTGGTTTTCGTATACTGGCATACTAACGACTAAAGTCGGTTTTGTATTATCAAAATAAAATGTTTTTGATAAGCTTGTTTCCATTCCAACTTCGTTTGCAACTTTAAAAACTAAAGTGTATTTTCCATCTGGATAATATCTAGTATCTATTGGAAAAACGCAAATAAAGTTCTCACAGTTTAAAGACAATTCTGCAAAACCTCCTGGCTGATACATCTCAACTTTTGATCTTTTAATTTCTCTTATGTTTCCAACGAGAAGTTTTAAAACTACTTCTCCACTTAAATAATCTGAAGGATATTCCAAAGTTAAAACAGGATTGCTATTATCAACTCTAACTTTAACAGAAACGCTTGCAAAATTTTCAGCATTATCAAAAACTGTTATGGTTAAAGTATAATTGCCATCCGGAACTTTTCCTGTGTTTAAAACATAAACACATGAATCGTTTCCGCATGGCGAAGAATCATTAAAATCACCGATAGAAATTTCTATTCTGTTTAAACCAGAATATAAATCTCTTGCTTTAACAAAGATTTTGTATTCCCCCCAGATTGCTTGCTCATCTTTTGGATAATAATCTAGAATTTCGGGATCTTCATTATCTATGTGAAATATTCCAACTCTTGTAACATTCCAATTTCCAACCATATCGCTCGCATTAACATAAACTATCCATGTAGAGTTATTTGGAAGATCTGAAGTATTCCAAGGGGCAATAAAACTATCGTTTTGATAAATCAAATTTATCCAAGAAGAATTCCAAGTTTCGTTTCCGTAAGCGAAAAGAAAAACTGTAGAATTAACATTCACTCCAGAAAGATGATCGGTGATGTTAAAAATCAGTTTTTTTCTTTCGCTAACGTAGGAATTGTTTTGAGCAGAAATTGAAGCTAAACTTATTATTGGGGGGGATCTATCGACTAAAACTTCTAAAGGAGAGGTTTCATTTCCATAATAGCTTGTCTCCCCATCATCACTAACTTTAAAATAATAGAGTAAATACTTTCCTTCTGCTAATAAGGCTTCTAAACCTGGAATTGTTGCGTTGCATAACCAAGGATTTAAATTGTAGCAACTCATTTGAATTTCCTTCCAAACGGCTGTAGGATCTTTAACTTTTGCGAAGAGAGAAGCCGAAGTTATTGTTGTTGCAGAAGCTCTTATAGAAAAAACGTCTGTATCTCTCCCATAAATATAAGTTCCGTTTTTTGGTTGCTCGTCAAAAAGTATAGGCTGAGAAAGAGAAACTCTAAACAAAAAAACAAAGAAAATGAAAAAACTCAACAGATTCCTCATTAGATTATTTTTATTTTTTCTCTTAAAATTCATGGTAGAACGCAAACCTTAACAAAAACTTGTTTCATGCTACCATCAGGATTAAAAACAAGTTGAGGAAGTTCATAACAGCTAACTTGCTTTGCTCTTCTCACTTCTGTTTCTTCAATTCCATAAACCACTTTAACAACAAGCAATGTAGAATTTACAAAAACCTTGTTTGTTGCAGCATCGGTAACATTAACAAGAAGTCTATAATTTCCTATGGAAGAGGGGGCTTTAAACTCGCAAGCATAATTTCCGTAATTATCTGTTGTATTGTTGCAAACCAAGTTTTGCTCTAAATAAATTTTTACATCAGACAAACTTACTGCACTTCCGTCTTTTCTTTTAACGCTTCCATAAACTTTAACTCCTTCACCCCACCAATAATAGCTTGCATTTAAGTTAACAGTAACAGCAGCATTTTGATATACTAAAAATGTTGAAGACAAGCTCTCATTGTAGCCATTGTCACTATCCAAAACGCTACAGTAAACAGTATAATTTCCCAAGGGAGAGTAAGGAGCAGTATAATCTCTATAGAAAGTGTTTCCAATTTGATAGGCTGTTGTATTATTCCAATTTCCATCTGGATCTAAAATCGAAATGTTAACTATTACTGAGCAAGAAGAAGGAGAAAAACAATCTTCTAAATCATAAGCATCACAGAGTATTTTAATCCCACCGCCAGATTCAACTTCTGGTGGAGTAACGTTAAATCTAGGTTTTGTAACGTTTGGAACATTATTCAAAATTGTTATGTTTATGCTTCTCGAGCTAGCGAGATAATTTTCAGTAGAATTCGCATAAGCAGTTATGTTTTTCCTTCCTAGCAAGCCATCATCTAAAGGAATTATCCATTGAATA
>JBMSAV010000048.1:0-2329 GCA_049414645.1 Candidatus Aenigmatarchaeota archaeon | reverse complement strand
TATTTTTAGAATAACTAAGGTTGCTATCAAAAATGCTAACACATGAAAAAGATTTGTGAAATTTTTTGAATATGGAATATTTAAATTATCGAGAGCTTTTATTACATAATAGTTTATTAAAAGTAAAAATATAATAACGGCGAGCGATAAAAGGCCTCTATTAGCATAAATTTTCATATTATTCGGAAGAAAAGGAATTGAAGCTAGTAGAATTAAAAAGAAGATAATAAGTATTAAAATTGTATTGTTCAAATGCGACTTTCCTCTTTGAGCCTTCATTAACTATATTATTATTAGTTTACTTATAAAAAACTTTGAGTTAATACTCATATGATCGAAGTTTTTAACGAGAAAATCAAGGAAGTATTGAACGCATTCGGTATAAAAGAGTTAACAGAAGTTCAAAAACTATCTTTTAAGCCAATCTATGATGGAAAAGATGTTCTAATAATTTCTCCTACCGGAACTGGCAAAACATTAGCAGCTTTATTACCGATTTTTGAAAAATGGTTAAAAGAAAGACCAAAACCAACAAGCATTCTTTACGTTTCCCCAATGAAAGCTTTGAATAGAGACCAACTTGAACATTTAAGGTTTTGGGCTGAGCATCTTGGATTTGAAATTTCTGTTAGGCATGGAGATACTTCTAGTTATGAAAGAAAAATGCAGGCAGAATTTCCGAACGATATGCTAATAGTTACGATAGAAGCTTTGCAATCTTTGCTTGTTGGTAAGAAAATTAGAGAGTTTTTAAAGAATGTGAAATGGGTTATTTTAGATGAGGTTCATGAAGTTGTAGATTCTAAGAGAGGTGTTCAATTGACTTTGGCTTTAGAAAGGTTAAGAGAGCTTTCGAAAGATTTTCAAACTATAATGCTTTCCGCAACAATTGGCGATGAAAAAAAGGTTAGCGAGTTTTTCTCTAAAAAGAAATCTGAGATAATTAAAGTTGAAATGGAAAAATCAACAGAAATAAAAGTTTTTTATCCTTTAGCAAGTAACATAGATGAAAAGAATGCAATGAAGATTTTTTCCTCGAAAGAAAGCGCAGCTAGAGTAAGATTTATTTTAGAAAAGTTAAAAGAGTTTAATTCTGCTTTAATATTTACAAATACTAGAGAATTCGCTGAGGTATTAGCAAGCAGGATAAAACTTTTGAGCAAGGTTAACATTGGAATACATCATTCAAGCTTAAGTAAGGATGTAAGAGAAAAAACAGAAAAAGAGTTTAAAGAAGGTAAGCTAAAGGCTTTGGTTTGTACTTCTAGTTTACAGTTAGGAGTAGATATTGGAAATGTTGATGCCGTTTTTCAATATCAGTCGCCAAGAGAAGTTATTCAACTTTTACAAAGGGTCGGAAGAAGCGGCCATAAATTTTGGAAGAAAAGCGTTGGTTTAATAATTGCAACAGACGAAGACGATATTTTAGAATCTGCTGTTATTGCACGAAAAGCCTTGAATAAGGAATTAGAGACATTTAAAATTCATGAAAAAGCTTATGATGTTTTGGCTCATCAAATTGTTGGTTTAACTTTTGATTTTGGCGAGATTTCAATAGAAAAAGCTTATGAAATTGTAAAAAGAGCAAAGTCGTATGAAAAATTGTCAATGAGTGAATTTTTACAAGTTTTAGATGTTTTAATAAAAATTGGAATTTTAAGCGTCGAGAATGGTTTAATAAGAAAGAGGAGAAAAGCTTATGAATATTATTTTTCTCAACTTTCAACAATTCCTGATGTTAAAGAGTATAAAGTTTACAATATTGTTGATCAAAGTTATATAGGAACTTTGCATGAAGAGTTTGTAGCTTTGTACGGAGAAGAAGGTTCTTCCTTTATTTTAAGAGGCGAACCTTACAGAATTGTATCCATAGAAGAAAATAAAATTTTCGTCGAGCCTAGCAAAGATTTTGAAGCTGCTATTCCTGCATGGGAAGGAGAACTAATTCCCGTTCCGTACGAAGTGGCTCAGGAGGTTGGAGAATTAAGAGAAAGAATTTTGATGGAAGATCTAAAAGAATATCCTATGGATGAAAATAGTGTGAATGTTGCGAGAAAATTCTTTCAAGAACAATCAAAATATTTTTTACCAACTGATAAAGAAATTTTTATTGAATTTTTTGAGAATAAGGTTGTAATTCATTCTTGTTTTGGAAATAAAGTTAATGAAACTTTAAGTAAGTTAATTTTAAGAAACCTTTCGTATTTTGCTAGAAGCAAGGTAGATGCCTATAGAATAATTTTTATTTTTGAGGGTTTAGTTGATGAAAGGCTTGCAAATAAAATTAAAGATGTTATTGAAAATTATGAAGGAAATTTGGAAGAAGATT
>JBMSAV010000047.1:0-8623 GCA_049414645.1 Candidatus Aenigmatarchaeota archaeon | reverse complement strand
CCGTAAGAAGAATTCCTAAAATTCTCTTTCTTTTCAAGGATTTCGAAAAGTCTATTTCTATCTTCACCTACTACAAAAATTCTATAGTAGATTTCTCCTTTTATTTTCTTAGTTCTAATAGTAGCGTCTATACCAAGTCTTTTCAATAGGTAAGAAAGCTGACTTGCTAAAATACTGCTTTTTGTTGTCATCTCAACATAATCTTTAACATATCCGTCTCCATTTATGTATCCTCTCAGGAATGCTGCAATAATTTCTTCTTTTGCTTCAAAAATTTCCGAAGGAATGAATTTGCTCCCTGCTGTACATTTAACTAAATCCTTAAGTAGAGAGAAAGTTTGCTTTCGTAGTAAAATTCTGTACACCTCCTTTCTTTTAGTAATTTTTGGTTCATAGCTAAACTTTCTCTCTAAATATGAAGAAATCCGGTTCTTCAATTCTTCATTAGCAGTATAAATAGAAGGTGGGTTAGAAGTTCCTTCAGCAACAAAAAGTCCTAAGAAATAAGCATCTTCCTCATCAATACAACTGTTTTTACCAACTTCTAAGTTTCTCGGAGATGCTATTATATCTCCTTTTTTTAACATCCCTATAGGCTTCCAAGAAAGAGAACCACCATCAAAAGTCAAAAGTTTATGTGCTTTTGTCGCTTTAAGTAGCTTTCCTCTATTTGTCTCTAATATACAAATATCTTTTACAAACTCCCTATATATAGCACTAGCTTTTACTTTTTTAAATTCGAAACCAGAAAACCCTATAACTTTAACGTTCTTTAGTGGAACAACATAACCGTCATCAAACTTCTTTTCACCATATATTTTCTTGTATTTTTCGTATACATCTTCTATTCTTTCGTAATGGAAATTCTCATCATTAAAGAATATTACTGGAGTATCCTTGCTTACACATTTTCCACTGCCAAAGGCACCATAGCTCTCTGTAATAGCTTGAGTTTCTACACCACCGCCAAGCAAATTATCTAATGCTTTAGAACCAGTTGTTATTCTCAATGCTTTTTGCTTCCTTTCAAGTATTTTGTCTGCAGTTACTAAACCGATATCCAAAATTTCTCTAACAGCAGCTATAATTTTTGCTGCCTGACCTTCACCAATTTCAGCAATTGCAGCAAGCTCTGAAGGAGAAATAACAGCAATTGCCATTGGATCCGTAAAGCCAACTTCTCTTAATTTTTCAGCAGTTTTTGGACCTATTCCGGGGATGTCTTCCAATCTAATTTCTTTCTCACTCATTTTCTAACTCCTCCACCAATTTATAACTTTCTTCTGTAGGGTTAAAAGGTTTGATATTAGTTGCTATCATTTCTAATCTATCATACATATCATTTTTCTTCACTCTTCCTTCTACAGTAATTTCTTTCCCTAAAAGTTTCTCCTCCAAAAATCTCTTCCTTTCTTCTTCTTCAATTTTTTCTAATTCATACACGCTTATTCGACTTAAAGTTTCTGCCAGCTCTTTAAAAAATGATACCCTTATATCTCCTGTTCCGTCGTCAATTAATGTTGGTATTACCATAGCTTTTTCTCCGTTAGAATTATAAACATAACTCGCCTTAAATACTTTTACTATGAAACCAGTAATCTCAAAATTTCCTGGTCTAATGTCTTTAATTTTAACTTTTTCGAATGAAGAAAACTTTTGAGCAAGCTCTTCTGCACTAGGAATTTCAGAATCTTCTAAATTTAAAACTTTAAGCAAACCGAACTTTCCTAAAGAAACCTCAGTCTCCCCAAATATTCCCTCTCTTGCGAAACCGTTTATTACCTGTACTAAAGAACCAATTTTAACCTTTTTTTGATCAATAAAATCAACTTGCTCGTTCCACAATGGTATTTTAACGTAACCTGTAGAATCTCCGACAAAAAGATTAACCACTCTTCCTTTATTGCCTACGCCAAACTCTACTATTCTGGAAATTTTAAAAACTCTTCCAATTAGATTTACCCTCTTCATTCCAGGAAGTATGCTTGAAATTGTTACTCTTCTTCTTTCAGAAGGAAGCTCTATCCCAAGATCTCTTGCTACTAAATAAATGGCTCCTTCTACAGTTATCAAATTGTCAAGCTCGCTAACTTTCTTATCTATTCTTTTCATCAACTCTTCTCTACTCAAACCAGATTTTTTTTCCAGTTCTTGTAAAAGTTCTTCAACTCTCATAAATTTTTTTAGAATTAAAGATTATAGATCTAGGTTTTTCCTTGCAAGTCTTATATCATCTTGTAAAACTGTATTTCTTTTAGCATGCTCGGCACAAACTTTCGCTTCTTTTAAAAGTAAAATCGTTTTCTCTTCTACATATTTCGCTAAATATTCTGCCGCTTCAGGAGATACTCTTTTTGCTCCAAACTTCTTTAAAAATTTATCAAACGTTTCTCTTTTTAGTATCATAATTTTATTTTTAAATCCTAAATAAACCACTTTACTTCATCAATTCTCCATTTTGGTTTTATCAAATCTTCGAAAGGCTTATCAAAACCTCTTTTATAAGCAAGCAAACCCGCGTATGCTATCATAACACCATTATCAGAGGAATATTGGGAAGGAACAACATAGAATCTTGCTCCTCTTTCCTCGCACATTTTATTCATCATTTCTTGCAGTCTTTTGTTAGAAGCAACGCCACCTACTAACAAAAGTTCGTTCTTTTCTGTATGAGCTAACGCTCTTTCTGCAACTTCAGTTAGCATTGCGAAGCAAGTTTCTTGTAGAGAAAATGCTATATCTTCCTTACTAACTCCTTCTGAAAATAACTTCAAAACGGCTGTTTGAATTCCACTAAAAGAAACATCCATACCTTTAACAGCATAAGGCAAGTAAATATAATTTTTTCCGTTCTTTGCAAGCTCTTCTATTTTTGGTCCACCTGGCATTGAAAACCCAAGCTCTCTTGCAATGGTATCAAAAAGATTTCCTATTGTTATATCTTGAGTTTCGCCAAAAACTTTGTAAGAGTCATTAACAAAAGCTAAAATTGCATTGTGGCCTCCAGACAAATAAACAACTACTGCATCTTTACATCCGGTTAAAAGTCTTCCAATTTCAATATGGCCAATTCCATGATGTACTTTTACTAAAGGTTTATGGAACTTCTCAGCCAGTTCTTTTGCAAATTTCGCAGTAAAAAGAAGCGGAGGTGGTAAACCTGGTCCCGCTGAATAAGAAATTATATCTATTTCCTCAAAACTAATATCAGCAGAACTTATAGCTTTCTCCAAAATTGTTTTTGAGACTTCTTCATGATGTTTTCTTGCATCAGAAGGAATAATACCTTTTCCTTCTGGAGGTATATAAACATCTCTTTCATCTGCTAAAATTCTTCCATCTTCAGATACAATACCTACACCAAAAGTATGAGCTGTCCCTTCTATTCCAAGCGATATTAATTTCCCTTCTCTCATTCTTATCACTCCATAAACATATTAGCAAAAGAGAATATGAAAATATGAGAGTTGAAGAATTAAGAAATTTTGGATTCGCCGATAAATGGATTGAAAAGATAAGAAATAAGAAAATTGAAGAATTTTATCCTCCTCAGGAAGAGTTTATTAAAAGAAGGTTGTTTGAAAAAAATTGCATAGTTTCTACTCCTACGGCATCAGGAAAAACTTTAATAGCAATATTAGCTGCAATTAAAACTTTAGAAAAAGGTAAAAAAGTTTTGTATACTTCCCCTTTGGTTGCATTAGCATTTGAAAAATATGAAGAATTTCTAAAATTCTTTAGCGAATATAAAGTTGCCATATCTGTATCAGATTTTGATTCTAGTGATCCCTGGCTTCAAAACTATGATTTGATTGTAGCAACTAATGAAAAAGTCGAGTCGCTAATTAGGCATGGTGCAGATTGGATTAGAGATGTAGGTTTGCTGATTTTAGACGAAATTCACCTGCTTACAGATTCTTCTAGAGGACCCACTCTAGAAATTTTAATAACAAAAATGAGAAAAATTGTAAAAAATATTCAAATAGTTGGATTATCTGCAACCATAAGAAATGCTGAAGAATTAGCAGAGTGGCTCGAGGCAGAGCTTCTAAAAAGCGATTTTAGACCTGTAAAACTTTATCAGGGTGTCGCATATGATTCAAAAATAAAGTTTCCCGGATATAAGACGATAGAATTAGATAAAGAACTTGATTTAGAAGAAGCAATAGTTGTTGATACACTAAACAAAGGAAAACAAATTTTAATATTTTGTTCAACAAGAAAGTCAACAGAAGCATTAGCAGAAAGATTGTCAAAAGTTGTTAGCAACAAACTTGGAAAAAATGATTTAGAACTTTTAAAAAAACTTTCTGACGAAGTTGAAAATGTTTTGGAAGTTCCTACAGAGCAATGTAAAAGATTAGCCAAGTGTATTAAAAGCGGTATAGCTTTTCATCATTCGGGATTAGTTGGAAAGCAAAGGAGATTGATTGAAGAGAATTTCAGAAATGGATTGATAAAAGTTTTAGTTGCAACAACGACCTTAGCAGCTGGTGTAGATTTGCCAGCTTTTAGAGTCTTGATAAAAGAAGCAAAAAGATATCATCCTCTTTATGGCTCAATCTACATTCCTATTCTTGAATATTACCAGATGATTGGTAGAGCCGGAAGACCTAGATATGATAATTATGGCGAGTCGATAATAATTGCAAAAAGCGAAGATGATGCAGAAGAATTAGTAGAAAGGTTTATTTTCGGTGAACCAGAACCAATAACATCTAAGTTAGCTTCAGAACCTGCTTTGAGAATGCATATTCTAGCTTTAATAGCTAGTGATTTTTGTAAAAAGAGAAAATCTATATTTGAATTCTTTTCATCAACGTTCTTTGCCTTTAAGTATGGAGATCTCTCAATTATAGAAGAAAGAGTATATGAGATTTTAGAATCTTTGAATGAGTGGTCTTTCATAACAATTAATGGAGAAAAATTAGAAGCTACAAGACTTGGGAAAAGAATCTCAGAATTGTACATTGATCCCCTAACTGGTAAAATTTTTGTTGATGGCTTAAAATCAAAAGAAAAATTCACTGAATTTTCATTCTTACAGCTTATTTCTTCTTCAATAGAGATGAAGCCTTTACTTTCGGTTAGAGTGAGTGAATTAGATGAGATAGAAAATACTATACAAAATAAAAAGGAAGAGCTTTTGTTAGAAATTCCAACAGATGATTATGAATATGAAGAATTTGAAAAAAGCATAAAAATGGCAAAAATCTTTGAAGATTGGATAAATGAAAAAACAGAAGAGGAAATATTTCAAAAGTATTCCTTAACGCCAGGAGAGCTACATTCTCGCTTGCAGATAGCAGATTGGTTGCTATATTCTTTACACGAAATAGCTTTGGTAATTAAAAAGAGGGAAGCTTTAAATCGGATTAGAAAACTTAGAGTAAGAATGGAAAAGGGAGTTAAAGAGGAACTATTACCATTAGTTAGTTTAGAGGGAATAGGAAGAATAAGAGCAAGAAAGCTTTATAACGCTGGATTTAAATCTATTGAGGAATTGAGGAAAGCCCCCGTTGAAAGTATAGCAAGAGTTATTGGAGAGAATATAGCAATAAAGATTAAAAGCCAAATAGAAGGTAAGAAAGAAATGAAAGAAAAACAATCATCACTAATTCTATACTAACTCACTCTCCGTTACAATGACGAAATCCCCTACAGACTTTACTGCAGAAAATGGTATTAAAGGCCTTCCCCTAGAATCTGTTTTTACATTTAAATCAAGCAAACTTCTTGTTGCATCTTCAACTACTATGTTTAATAGCTCTCCTGTTTCTGCTATAAACTCTACATTAGCGACAACACCAAATTTCTTTCCAGTCTCTGCACTTATTATAGACTTTCCTATTATTTCAGAAACTCTTACATTTTTAGCTGACATTTTTTCACCTATTTTTATTTTAGAAATATGAATAAATAAAGGTTATGGTTAGATGCTTTATAGCTGTATATCCGATAAAATCAGAGAAAGTTTACGAGTTGCAAAAAAGGATTAAAGAGTTTATAGAAGGGAAAGAAGTGGAAAGAGAAAATATGCATGTTACACTTTCTTTCCTTGGAGAAAAAAACGAAAGAGAGTTAACTATAATTAAGGATAAACTAGAAAAGATAGCAAAAAAGAGCCACAAAAGAGTTGCAATATTAACTCGAATTAAATTCATACCTAACGAAAGATTCCTTAGAGTTATAGCCATTGACGTTAACGGCTTGGATGATTTAAGCGAAAGTATAGAAAAAGAAATCGATGGCGATGTAAAGCCTCCCCATTTAACATTATTTAGAGTTAAAAATGTCAAAGATAAAAAGTCATTAATTGAATTATCTAAAATTGAAGTCAATGAAGCATTTTTCGTTGATAAAATACATTTAATGAGAAGCACCTTAACTCCAAAAGGACCAATCTACAAAATTGAACAAAGTTTCGATTTATCAGATTAATAAATTTATAAAATCTCTTTCTGTAAAAATTCCTTCTAATTTATTCTCATCACTCACTATAAGCATAGAACTAATCTTATTTTCTCTCATTTTTCGTAAAACATTGCCTAGACTATCATATTTATTAGATGTAATAGGATTTCTAACCATAACCTCTGAAACATTTTTGCTTAAAAACATATTTGAAAAGGAATTCTCGACCAATCTTTTAAAAAGGAGAGTAGAAGTTATATAACCAACCAACTTACCATTTTCCACAATCGGTAATCTTCTGTATTTAGTGTTTACCATCGTCCTCATAACATCCTTAATAGTAAAAGTTGGTGGGATAAAAAAAGGTTTCTTTACCATAAATTCATCAATCCTAATATTTTCTAAAGATTCAAAGTTTTTAATAGATAATATGAAATCTGTTTCTGAAACTATCCCAACAACTTTATTAATAGATAATACGGGTAATCTTCCTCTTTTTGAAATTTTCATCTTCTCTAAAACATACTCTATAGTTTCATTTTCTTCACAGCTAACCACTTCTTTCGACATTACGAGTTGTATTGGTAAGTTCATCTCCCACTCGCTAAAAAACAAATTGAAAATGTCTGTAATTGTTACTATTCCTTTTAAATTAAACTTTTTATCAACAACAGGTATACTTCTATGTAAGCTATCAGATATTTTTTTACAGACATCAAAAACGCTCTCATTAACAAAGGCCACTAAAGGGTTCAATGAAGAAATAGAAATTATTTTTTTACTTCTATCAATACCAACTTTTTCCAGTTCAATCTCCATAAAAGAAATTGAAGTAATAAAACTAATCTTTTTCTTCTAAATCTTTACAAGTCTCGCAAAGCCACCTTCCATTAACATTTGATAAATTACCAGAATAATTATTGCATTCTTCACAAATACCACTAATCTTACCTTCTATTCTAGCTGGCTCAAATCCTTCTTCCTTCGCTTTTAATCTCTCTTCTATTATGTTAATAAACTCTGGTGTAGATTTCGCTATATCAGTATCAGTAATTATTCCTACAAGTTTTCCTTTTTCAACAACAGGAATTCTTTTTATTAAATTTTTTCTCATTAATCTTGATGCCTCAATTATTTCTTCATTTGGAGAGATAGTTATGAGTGGGGAACTCATAACATCTTTAACTTTAACCTTTTTTGGATTCTTGCCTTTTGCTATAACTTTTTCTAAAACATCGCTATCTGTAAGAATACCAATAGGTTTTCCTTTATTAGTTACAACAACGTACCCTCTTCTCTCCTTTGCCATAACCTTAGATGCATCATAAACTGTTTTTTTGTAATCTATTTTATTCACTTTTTTCGACATTAAGTCTTTAACTAAAATCGTCATAGATTATTTTTTATTTAAATATATTTAATTTTTACCAAAGAAATCATCAAAAAACGTGCCCTTCCCTTTCTCTAAAATTTTAGTTGGCTTAAAAACTTCAATATCTCCATAACCGAAATCCACTACAACATAAAATGGGAAACCATTTATCTCGTCTTTCATATATCCATAATAGTAAAGCTTATCTTTTCTACTGGATTTTATTTGAAGAAAGAAACACTTCCCATTTTTAAAACAAACAAGATCAGCTTCTCCTAAACTTCCCCCAGATCTTACAACCATCCAACCGTTTTTTTCAAGTTTAATTCTTATTTTTCTTTCAACTCTATATCCTTTTGATTTTGACTTCATAAATTTATTTACCATTAACTTTATAACCGTTTGGTAGAATGTCAAGTAAATTCTTTCCCTTTTTTGTAAGAATATAAATCCTGCCTTTTCTTCTTTCTGGAGTAATACAGGAAACTAGGCCTCTCCTTTTCAACTCGGAAAGCTTTGTAGATACATTAGATAAAGATATTTTTAGAATCTTTGAGATGTCAGTAGGAGTCATATAGTTTAGCTCCAAAGTCATTAAAACCTTTATTGATAGAGGGGAAGCAATTACATAACTCAAATCGTTAGCATATTCTGTTATCTTTCCGTTTAATTCCATTTAAATAATTATTTTTTAGTTATTTTTTAGCTTTGTCATAAGATACTTACAAGATAATTATATTATTGTTTTAGAATTAACCTACCCTTAAGGTTTCCAAAAGCCTTGGCGGATAACTTTCTATTTTAAATATTCTCTCTATTGCTTTTGCTAGAGAAACG
>JBMSAV010000046.1:0-6317 GCA_049414645.1 Candidatus Aenigmatarchaeota archaeon | reverse complement strand
TAATTTTCTTGTAAGCCATTCCAAATCTATAGCAAAATGTTCAAATTCTTCCTCCTGAGCATGTTCCATTATTTTTCTAACCTCAGGATCTTTGGTAACAGAAATTCTTTGCTGATACCAATTAATTGCTTCGGCTTCTTCGATTAAAGAAGCGATTATTCTTGCAAAATCTCTAATTTCTTCTTTTAATTCTTCTGGCGGTTCGTGGTACTGCTCAAATCCTGCCATTTTTAAAAATAATATTTTTAATTACGACTAAAATTGTTGATCTTATAATTATACATTACTTTCCAAATAAAAAATTTAAAATTAAAAAAGAGAAAAGAATTAGGATACTTACTAAAAGAAAAACACAACCAAAACCAAATTTCGACCAAATGAGACCTCCTAAAATGCCACTAAAAAGTTGACCGAAACCATAAAGGGCATTCAAGATTCCTAAATTATTCTAAGCCTAAAAAAGTGTTTCTGAAATCTTCTATTGCTTGTTTAACTATTTCTTTATAATTTGGTAAATACTTATTTAAAAAATTATTATAATCTTCTTGAGTATATTCTTTTTCTTCTAACGCCATTTTTTCTATTTCTTGATAAGCTTCATAAGGGAGGCTATTTAAAATATAAGAAGTGATAAAAGCTTCTAATCTCATAGATAAATCTAAAGCCATTTGAGAAATTAACGCCGGTGGCAGGTTATAACCTTTTTCTGCCAATAATAATAAACAATAATCAATAAACTCTTTCGACATAGCTGGGTCGCTTTTTAATATTTCTAATATTTTTTGTTGATATAAATTTTTATCCTCCATATTTTTGTCTAAATAAATTTTCGACTAAATTTTTCTTTTCTTCTTCTGGTAATGATAAAAACTGTGAAATAACAGCGCTTTCATTTATATCTTCACTTAAATTCATAAGCATTCTAATCCTTTCAATTATTTCAAATTTGTCTTTAAATTCACCTTCTTTAGGCAAAGATTTAAATCCAGCTATTATGGGCCATAGGCCGATTTTTCTTCTTATTACTTCTTCCACGCCTAACTTTTCAATACCATATCTAAAAATTTCAAAAAGAAAACGAATCTTATTGACTCCGTTATCTGTTAACTCTATCTCTCCAGGAACTATTTTCCCGTTTTCTATTCTCGCCTCACTTTTCCACCGATAATCTCGCTCTTTCCTTAAACAAAAAAGTTGTAACAATATTTCGGAGCGTCTTTTACCCTCTTCTAGGTTTCTAGTTACTGAAAAGAGTCTGAAAATATTAAAATTTAAAATTTTCGTTATATTTTGTTTCGGATTTTCTCCAAAGGCTCTGTTTATCATAGATATCAATTCTTCTGGGGGGGTTGTTCTAATTAATTTTTCAATTTCTGATTCCCCAAATCTTTCATATCCACCTATCCCCATTAAAATACTTAAAAATCTTCTTGGACTACTTACATGCCTAATAGACATAGTCTTTATTGTATCTAAATTGGGCCTTGGATTGCCTTGATCATCATTTTCTTTAGATCTCAATACAGAAATGGCGTTTCCTATAAAAAGATCCTCTCCTACCTTTAACTTGGGGTCATACCCTCCTATTTCAGCTAATGTTGAAGCCTTAAAAGACGTAGCCCATCCGCCAGTGATGATTCTTCCCCAAGAAAATGGATCTGGCCATTCTCCATAATAATACCAATCCTCAGGAAAACCTCTTTGATGCATACTTAAAAGTTCAGCTACATCCGAAACATACCTTTCTAGCCATAAAGGCGGACACTGGCTTAATGTTTCCGGATTTCTTAATTGAATGCCCCTTAATGCATCTAAATGAGGGTATTTTTCAAATCTTTCTATAGTTTTAGCAACTATTTGAGGGTCTACTTTTTCTAAATCAGCGTCCTCTGTAATTAAATAAAGCAGACCATCTTTTTCTTTTCTTTGACTTGCTCTATATAAAATAACATCAGTCAAAACTCTTCGACAAAAACCTACCCTTGCTAAATCTTTTGGTAAAACAAGTTCAAAAACATGGATGTTATATTGAGGATTATTTTGTTCAAATCTTTCTATTTCTAACAAAGTATTATCTCTTTCCTCCCCATTTTTTCTATTAACAAATATAACAATTTCGTAAAGATTAGGGTCTAGAGGCTTACCCTGTAAATCTTGTTGTCTGGTATATTCTTCTAGGGTTCTATATATATTTTTCCCTTCTAATCTTGCAGGAATAAACACAGAAACCCTATTTTCTTTCTTCATTGTAGGAATTTTGCTTGATAGATATTCGATAAGCCCTCTATAAGATCTTTTGTCTTCTGGTATATCATTTATATCGTATAATTCTTGCCAAGCATCCGGTTCAAATTCTTGTTCTATTTCATCAAGTCTTTCTATATGTAAAGCTAACAATCTATTTTCTTCTTCTATCTCTAATTCTCTTAAGGTTTCCCTTTCTTTTCTTAGTCTTTCATCAATAACCCTTCTTATACCATTTATCCTTCTAATAACGTGCTTTAGTTCATCTGTGGTTATATTTTCTTGTCTATCTATTTTTTCAATTAATGCTTGTATCATATCAGATGGGTTCTCTTTTCTAAATCTATATCCTTTTAGCAAATTTTGAATTTGGTTCTTAGCTTGTTCTAGTTCTCTTTTTATATCTTCTGGTTTTAATTCATTCGATCTTTTTCTTAATTTACCTAATATTCTTTGTATCTCCCTTAAACTCCTGATTTGTTTATTTCTTTCTCTATATTTTTCTAACGCCTCTCTATACTTTTTTGCTTGTTCATCTTCAGCAGGAATATCTTCAATTTTAGTTCTATCTTTACCATATTTTCTTAACCATCCTAAAACGTAAAAGTATGAAGTAGTGTAGTAATGATAATAGGGAGGTTGTAATTCTAACTTTGGTATTTCTCTATATCTACCTGGTCCTGGTGTTCTATCTATTAAAGGAGGGGGATAGCAATTCCTGGATCTAAATATATAAGAGGCACAGGTGGAACAATTGAAACATCAACAGGAACCTCGCTTATTTGTGGGGGGAAGTTAACTAATCCTCTAGTAGGGCTATAATCGGCTGCAACTTCAACTAACCTTAGACCTCTGTTGTCTTCTCCAACCACAATGTTAAAATTAAGTTGTGCGCCATTTAATTTTAATTTCCCTCCTTCTTGTGTGAAGAAGATCTCTGCTATTTCTTTGGGAATCCTTACTTCGGCAAAAGTACCTCTTACGTTTTCGGGTTTAATTTCGAAAATAAGAGCATCGTGTTGTAATACTTTATCTCTCAGAGAAAGAGCCAATAACAATTTTCCTTGCTTAAAATACTGAAAAAGATCCCAGCTGTTTCCACGATTATTAAAAGCAATGCCTCTTACTGGTACCTTAACAATAACATCTCCATCGCCAGCTGGCCTATAACTCATTGAAAGTTCTAAGCCTTCTGACATAAAACCAGGATGATCCGGTGGTACATTCCAAGAAATAACTTTTGGTGGATGTTTTTCATAAGCAAAGTCGGACCACGCTACATGCTTTGTTTTATAGCCCAGACCCTCTAAATACTCCTTTAATTGATTCCAATTATCTACCAAAGTACCGGTTATGCCTGGCTTAGTAAATATAAATTTATGTGCCTCCGGATCATAACTCCACCCTGCCCTTCTTGCTTCTTCAGATAATTCAATTACATAGCTATGACCGTCTTCGCTTAACCTAAAAGTAGCTATATGGCCATCTGGTAAAGTAAAATTCTGCCCCTTGCCTAAAATATGCTCTAAGGGAATGTTTTTCCCTCCTAAATTAACATCAATAGCCCCAGGTTGATATGCTCTTGGCCTTTCTCCTAAAATAAATTCTATAAGGCCAACTCTTCCTTTAGAATGTGGTGCTGCGATAAATTGTCCTAAAAATGTTTGTGATAACCGTTCGCCTAGGGCTGTTTCTCCAAACCAGTCTCTAAGATATTGATAAGCAGAACCCATTACAGCGGCAATTATTCCCGTGATAATACCTCTAATTCTACCTTCTCTTCTTGCTTCTCTCTTAATAATTTCATCTTGTTCCGAAATCTGTCTTAAAAGATTCTGGGTTTCAATATTTATTCTTTCTTGTAAGTCTTGCAATCTTTCTCTATTTCTGTTTTCAAAATCTAAAATAGCTCTCGCTAAATGATTTTTTTCTATTAAGCTACTCCTCCATTGACCTTGACTAATTAATAAATCAAGTTGTGGAACATTAGAATCTGCCTTCGAGTTAAAGATTCTACATTTAATCTACTAACAGCTTGAATATAAGCTTCTTCGTCATTATTTTTTAATCTTTCTATTAAATCATTGATATTTAATCTAAAATTTTCTCCGCCTGGTAAAGCTATTCTTTGTAAAATAGCTTGTGCCTCTGGATCAGTAATTTCTAAGCCAGCTGCTTGTTCTCTTAAAATTCGTCCAACATCTTGTTGAAATCTAGCTCTACCTCGATAATAAGCAAAAATGCCTGCTAATACTGCACCGGATATTATAGGAGCTGCTAGATAACCAAGTGAACCTAATAAGGTAGCTCCTGCAGCTGCAGCTAATCCCCTACCCCCAATCCTTATTAAACCTTCTCTTGTACCAATTGAAAATGCTAAACCTACTGTTACAGGATTTATAATTTTATTTAAAATAGGAATGCTTTCTAATCTCAAGCACAGCCTTTCAACAGTACTTAAGGTATAATCAGGCGTCCCCTCTTTGCCTGTAGGTATTTTTGTTCGAATTGAGGAAGTGATTTGAGCTAATTTGATATCTAAAGAAGAGACACTGCTCATATAATCCTCAACTTGTCGCTTTTGTTCGTCTGTTAAACCGTGTTCTCTACTTATTGAACCAACCTCTTGTCTTATATTTAATATATAATATAAATATTAGAAGCAAAAAATTCTGGTGAATCGAACTTTCTTGCATCTGCTGGCCCTATAAAACTTTCAGCTCTAAGATGCCCAGCTCGAATAGCTTCTTGGACTCTTCTTGAAAGTTCTTGATTAAATCTTATCCTTCCTTCTGGTGTATCAATCTGAGGATCAGCTATAAAATCTCTAATCAATTGTGCTATCAAATTTCTCAAATAATCTCTCTCTTCATCTCTTAATCTTTCTTCTAATTCTATATCTCTAAAGAACCTATCAGCAATATTTTGTTCAAATCTTTCTATAGCTTCTCTTAAAAATTCACTCATCCTTTCCCTATCTTGAATATCTATATTAGCTCTCATGCCATCTACCGCTATTCTTTGAAAAATGTTGTAATTATTTCTAGCTTCTTCTTCTATTTGTCTACGGAATCTTTCATAGATATAATTTCTGGAAAGTTCTGCCAAACCAATTCGTGCTGCATCTACAGTATATCTCATTAAAGCACCAAAAAATCCCCTCCTTTCTCTTTTAAGAGAATTTAAATAACGCGCTGTAGCTTCCTCAGCTAATTGATGAATTACTGATCTTACTTCTTCGCTTATATCAACTAACCAGATTTTTTCTTCTGGATGTACTTTTTCCGGTTTTCTACCTGGATGTGGTTCTTGTATCATTTTCTAAATTATATCACAAAATATTAACTTTTTGTCAAATTTCTACTATTTTGTCTCAAAACTTAATCCTAATATTAAATAAGAAATAGAAATTAAATAATCCTAAATATTATATAAGAAGAAATAGAAATTAAAATAGCAGCTAAAAGAGAAGCAAGATTAAAACCAAATTTTAACCAAATTAAACCTCCCAAAGCACCGACAAAAAGTTGACCAAAACCATAAAGAGCATTGAGCGTTCCTTGAGCTGCCCCTAAAAATTCTGAAGTAACATTTTTGCCAATATAAACCAGTTTCATTCCATCAATTAAAGCTAAACTTAAAGAAAGTTAAATTATAGCTGGGAAAATTAAAAAATTGTTGTTTATGGAAAATAAAATAAAAGAGAAAATAGAAATTAAAAATCCAATTTTTAGCATTATTTTTTGTCCATATTTATCTCCCAATTTTACTAAAGGAAAAGCAAAGATGACAAAGAAAAAATTAAAAAGAAAATAAAAAAGTGGTAATGTTTTTAAAGAAGAATCAATTGTTTGAATCCTTAAAAGAACTAAAGAAAGCGGGAAATAGCCTAAAGAAAAAATAAAAAGGGCTAAAAGATAAATTTTAATTGATGGAGAGAAAATTTTAAAATCAAAAACAAATTTTTTATTCTTTGAATTAGGATCTCTTTTGTCTTCAACCCAGAAAAATGTGATCAGAGTAAAAAATCCTAAAAAAGCAGCAATTAAAAATAAAAGTTTATAATTTAAATT
>JBMSAV010000045.1:0-2520 GCA_049414645.1 Candidatus Aenigmatarchaeota archaeon | reverse complement strand
AGGAAATAGAGCTTCATAAACTTTGCTGATAACAGAGATTAGAAAAGGATTTGTTATTCTTAACCAAGGGAGAAGTTCTCTCTCTATTTTTATTCTATATAATTTTCTACCATTGATTTCTTCCTCCTTTATATTCCCTTCTATGATCCCTAATTCCATTTTTTTTCTCCAATCAAGAACTATGTTTTCTTCTTCTTGAGTAAATGTAATTTCTAATGGATATTTTATTTCTTTGACTTGACAGGGGATTTCTTCTAAACCTAAAAGTTTTGCTCCAGCTACCCTATGACTACCATCTTCTACTATATAAAAACTACCAGCAGGGCCTTGAATTTCTATCACCTTAATCCTAGCGCTTGGTTGTCTAAAATGAAAAACTTCCTCAACATATTTAATATTACCTTCGCTACTTTCTTCTTGTATTCTTAAAATTTCTTTTGCTATTTCTCTAATTCTTCCTTCTCTACCTTTATATTCGTGCGCCCATCCATTAGGATTTTTACTCGCAAATGGTCTACCCTTAATTCTGTCAAGAGGAACCCAATAAAATCCTCTTTCGACTGATTCGGCGGCTACTAAGTTAAAATAATTAGTATCAAGAATTGGCTCTTGTAATAAGGCATTTCGTCTGTTTTCAAAATAATTTTCATCAAAAATCACACCCTTTTTTCTTATTTCCTCTATCTGTTGAATAATACCATCAATTATTTCTTGCTCAGATGTCACTTCGGTCTTTCTTAGAGTTTCTCTATCCTCTGCTGTATGATTTGTTTTGCTTTCATTTTCTATTGTTTGGGGTTTATCTTCTATTTGTGGTAGTTTGTTTTCGGAAGCTGTTGTGTATTTTCCTAATTCTTCATAACGCTCAGCATAAATTCCTGCTTTTTCCGGATATAACCTAGCAAACGCCTCCCACGGATCTTTAGTCACACCTTTTTCATCTGGTTCGCGTAATTCCAGAAAAGCAGGATCCAGCCAAATATCAGGAACTCCATTAGGATCATAGTATATTCTGGTACGTTTCATCTCATCATATTTCTTAGCAATTTCAGGGTATCTTTTCCTAAACTCCTCTTCTGCTAATTTATGAACTTCATCAACAAATTTGAGGTGTTGTGGAGAATTAAGTTTTTTAGCAAATATTTCTAAGGGCACGCTTTTTATATCTGTGGTTCCAAATAACTGTTCCATGTGTTTTCGTCTTAGTTCTTCTAAAATTGCTTTATATCTGGGATCTTCATGAAGACTGTTTGCTAAACTTTCAGATGTTTCTGCATTGCCGGTTTGTTCGTCAGAATCCATGATCTCTTCAATTTGCCTTAACGTTTCATGAGCTACATTTTTTGCTTCTTTTTCAACTTCTTTGAGTTGTTCGTTTAACCTAAACTCTTCTTCAGCTTTTTCTAATTCTTCAGGCCTTACTCTCATATTTTGTGCTGCTTTGCTTACTATTTCTTCGGCTGACCCTGTAAAATTTTCTGATGTCTCTCTAACAACATCTTTTATTACGCCAACATGTGCTTCTAAACCTTCAGGTGTCAAGTTTTCAATACCTTCTTCTAGTCCTCTTGTTTTTTCAACATCTTCAGGATGTACCTGTCTTTCGGGTCCTGTTGGTTTTTCTGTACTCATATCTTCTTTAACAAGTTTCTTAATTCTTCTAATTTTTTATCTCTTAAAAATCTTAAAAAACTAAAAACTATTTCGTCTCTTTTCTTCATAATATTTTTCATCTGTTCTACATATTTTTTGAAAACCTCATCAATTTGTTTTTTCTTTTGAAGAAGTATAAATTTATTATCAGACATGAATTTTCTTATAATCTTCTTTTTTGTTTCCCATTGATAAATATTTTAATTCATTATTTGAGTATCTGAAAAATAACTTGGGTTAATGCATTTCTTATACTTATTTCCCTTATGGTTTTATCTCCTGAATATTTTACCCATGTTTTTAAATCATCATCAAATATTTCAAGTATTTTTGCATTTGTTTTTTCATCTTTCAGGATTCTTTTTAAAACTTTTTCTGATATCACATTGCCACTAGAATAACCTAAAAATTCGTTCTCGTTTTTATAGATTGCAAAACACCATGTTTCTTCAAATAAAAAACCAAATCTTTCTGTTAGACCTGTTTCAATCCCAATATATAGATCGCCATCAGGATTTTCTTTCTTTGCGTTTTTTGCTCTATTTATAGCTCCATTTAAAGTTTCTTCATTCCAGGGCGTTTCGGAAACATCAGATTTTGCTTCGCATGCTATAATTTCTATTTCTTCATTATTAATCAAACTAGATATTACTTCTTTTACAATATTAACCTTTGCCTCATTTTTTGTAGCAACGTAAACTTTCATCTTTTATAAAAAACAAAAAATATTTTTACTTTTTATTATATTTTTAATTTTAATAAATTTGTTTAAGCTTTTTGCGAAAAGCATATCAGTAAAAACCAAAATTTCACCCTTAGCAATCTCAGTACCTTTATTCCTTGCATAAGCTACTCCTTGATTTTTTT
>JBMSAV010000044.1:0-5264 GCA_049414645.1 Candidatus Aenigmatarchaeota archaeon | reverse complement strand
ATGTGCTTTTTCTTTTCTTTTAAAGGTTGAATGTTTCTGAGATAGTCCTCATCGTCAATTAAGCCTTCGGTTTTCATATGGATTAGGTTGTCAATCTTGTCAGTTATAGCCCTATACATTTGATGGTAATGCCTTAAATTCTTCTCTCTTTCCTTCCTTCTTTTCTCTTGCTCTGCCTTCAAAGCATTGATAGCCCAGTTATGTATCTCTTCAGGAATTTCTATGCCTGATAATACCTTTAAGATTTGTTCTTCTAAAACATCTTCTCTTATAGGTTTTTGACTGCAAAATGTTTTTCCTTGTTTTTTCCTTGAGCATTCATAGTAAATCCACTCTAAAACCTTTCCATTTTTTAACTTCTTTTTAGTTGTGTAGGAAGTCAAAACTGCTCCACATTCTCCGCATCTCAATAAACCTCTGAATAAATGCACATAATTTCTTTTCCTTCTGATGCCTTTCCTTTTTAAAACCTGTTGAACTAATTCCCATTCTTCCTTTGTTATCATTGGTTCATAACTTCCTTTGTAAAACTGCCCACTTCCTCTCGGATATTCAAATTCCCCATAATAGTCAGGAGTTCTCAAAATCTCATAAAATCTTGCTCTTGATATTGGTTTTCCGTTTCTTCCAGTCAACCCCCATTCTTTTATCGCCATCTTATAAACTTCTGCTGGAGTGTATAATCCAGTTGCCAAAGTCTTGAAAATTCGTTGGATAATAGGAAAGCGTTCTGGGTCTGGAAAGTAATCGTGCTCGCCCTTAGGAGAATATTTATTGTTAAGATAGCCTAATGGTGCTAAGCCTGGTTTGAAACCCTTTTCACATTTCTTTTTTAACCCCCTTTTCGTATTTACAGATAAATCCCTAATGAACTGATTAGCCATTCCACTTTCTACTGCCCATAATAAAGCATTATCTTCAGGCCTGTAAATCCTTTCTGGTGTCCTAATTTCTTTGATTGTTCCTTTTTGCAATAGCCATTGTAAGGTTCCAGCATCTACAGGATTTCTGGATAATCTATCAATCTTCCAAGTTAAGATAGCATTAGCCTCTCCTTTCTTGATTTTCTCAAGCATCAGATTAAATACAGGCCTCCCAGGTTCCTTTGCACTCTTAGCCTCAACCAAAACATCCACCACCTCCAAGCCTTCCCTTTCAGCGAGTTTCTGGAGCTCCTCAACCTGGCTTTCGAGGGATAGAACCTGCCTGTCCTCAGCTTCGGATGACTTTCTTGCGTAAATGATGTATTTTAACCTTTCCATTGATACGATTGTATCAAATCTCGACAAATTTACCAAATTGAGCAATTTAACATCCTTCCTAACCTTTTCAACCTTTCCTATATATATAGGGAAAGGAAAGGTTAAGGTTAAGAAGTGGTCAGAATGGGATATCCCACTCGCTAACAGGTTCCGGCTCGCTAACAAGCCTCCATTTATACCTTGCTCCTGGCTTTTTCTCCTTAGGAAACCTCTCTAATTTATCAGGTCTCTTCTCGTGCAGTCTGTTTAAGGCTTCCAACAATTCTTTTCTACCAACATAAATGCCTTTTGCATCCTTAATCAGCTTTTGAACCTCCAAAGTAAGCAAAAACCTATTCTTCCAAACCTCTTCCAGGCTTAGAATGATTTCTTCCAAATCATCAACAGCATCACTTTCAACTTCCTCAACCACTTCAAATTCCCCCGTTTCTTCGTTAGCTTTGTAGATGAAAGACTTTTCCTTGATTAACCTTCCGTAAACATTTATTTTCCTTTTGTTTTCGCCCGCATTTGTCAGGAGAAGAATTGTATCTACTAAAGCTGTGAGAGCAGGAGAACCAGCGACATCCTTCAAAATATTGTCAGGATGCGACGATTTTGTGATGTGGTGATTAAATATTGCCGTAATCTTTTCTTTTCTCAAAAAATTCCTAATCTCATTGAAAAAGGCAGTCATTTCTATGGAATCTTTCTCATCCTCAATTTCTCCACTAAATATGCTTCTTAGAGTGTCAACAATAACCATATCAGGCTTATGCTCCTTTACGAGTTCATAAAACTCACTCCTCCTTAAGAAATCTGGAGTGACAATAATTAAATTCTCTTTTGCTTTCTCATCAACAAACTTCTCTCTTAACTGGTTTAATCTACCCCCAATAATCGCAACATCCTCTTCGCTGATGTATAGAATTTTTTGCTTATGAGCTAAATCTATAGCGAAGCGGAATGTTAATTCTGTTTTACCTGCCTTAGGATAACCTGCAAGTAGGTGAATTCTCCCTTTGTGGATGAAGCCTTCTTGTCCTAATAATGGCAAGCTTTCAACAGCAAACTCTTCTTCTGGTAATTCTAAAATTTCTTTAGCAGTATAAACAATTTTTCGTATGAACCCTTCTTCCCGAAGTATTTCTTTTTCAATCTCGTTTAAAGTTTCAAACTCCATTTTCGAGATAAAGAGCTGAATAACCGACCTATGGCCTCCAGTTCGGCCATAATCTTTCTTCTTCTTTGTAAAAAGAAATCTTGCTTTTCTTTCGTTAAGTTATATTTTTCAAGATTTTCTTTTTTGAGTATCCAATTGCAGAAAGGAAGTTCATCATTTTCAAGGATCTCCTTTTTCTTTTTATACTCATAAAGGGGATGAAAGACTATTTTGATGATATTAAAGCCCTCTTCTCCAATTTTGTCTTTGAATTGTTCCAAAAGTTTTAGTTCTTCATAATAGCTTTTGAGCTCTTGAAGGTATTTTGTGTTATAATTAAAGAAAGAATTTTTCTGAGTAGACATTTTTCTATAGGCTCGCCAAACGCAATAAGCTATGGAGTGGCGGGCCTTCTTAATTTTTACGCACTTTTAAATTCCGAACTTTCGTTTTAACTCCTCAATCTCTGACAAGTTAAATCTTCGATGTAAGCCTGGCCTGATTTGAATGGCCTTTAAAACACCACGCCTCACCCACGAACGAATGGTTTCCTCACTTACTCCGAGCGCCTGTGCAACTTGTCTTATTTTTACCAATTTCGTCTTTCTTTCCATTGCTTTTAGTGTCAGTTATTGGCGACCGATTTTGAAGGAAAAGCGTGTATAAATCCAAAATTTTCCTCTGAAGTAGAGGATTTTGTTCAAGAAGTTTAGACCTACTTTTTGTCATAAATCAGCAAGAGCTCCTTAAACCTATAAAAACTTTAGCTTGAGTACCTCTATTTTGTTGTAGAATCGGCTCAACAATTAAACTTGTAGGTTCGGAGGCTCTTTAGCATTAATCCGAACCTTTGAAAGAAAAGAAATTGTAAAAGTAGCTTCCTTTTAGCTAAGAACTCTTTGAACTTATTCTACGCCCATTTGATACGCTTCCCTGTTCGGGAGCAAACAGGGAAGGAAAAAATTACGATTTCCGCCTTAAACGCCCATTTGGTACACTTTTCCGCCCGGGAGCAGACGGAAAAGGGGAAATAAATTTAACGCCTTACGCCCATGGCATACGCTTTCCTGCCCGGGAGCAGACAGGAAAGGAGATATTTCCAAGGATTATACTGCATCTTTTCTATCTTGTCAAGTTCAGTAATTAATTTTTTTCCTATTTTTTATAAAAAATTTGACAATTTGAAAAAAATTGATAAATTGTTTTAAAATTTTTAAATAGTCGTAATTAAAGCATAAAATATCAGCATGAAAAAGTTTTTAATCTCATTTCTTTTAATAGGTTTAGTGTTATTTCTTTTTTTAACAAACTTTGCTAATGCTTATGTAAGGGTAAGAGGATATTTTCGCAAAGATGGAACATATGTCCAGCCACATTACAGAACATACCCCAACAAATATAAGTTTGATAACTGGTCGAGTTGGGGAAATTATAATCCATTTACAGGCAAACCAGGATATAGAAAATGGTAATAAGATACAAAATTTTAATTTTATTCTTGATAGCCTTTAGTGTAGTCAGTGTTACTTCTGCTCATCCAGGCAGAACTGATAAATATGGTTGTCATACTTGTAGAACCAATTGCGAGAGATGGGGATTAAGATATGGTGAATATCATTGCCATAATACAAAAAATCGCATGAGGAAACAAAATTTGAATAAAAATTCCCCTAATGTTTCACGAAACAATGCTTTATCTACTTCTGCTATCGATGCTCTTTTATTCGAAACATTGAAGAAAAACATTTCTGACTTGCAATCTAAAATTTCTATACTAAAAGCACGATTAGATGGTTTAGAAAAAAGATTGGATTTTATCAATTCCAATTATTTAGTGAATTTACCATCATCAAAATCAAAGTCTGATTTAATAGATCTTAAAGATATATTAAGAAAAGGTGCGAATGATTTAAAAAAATCGTTAGATGCTGGATTGTTAAATCTTATGTACATTTTAAATTATCATAGTTCTAATTATTCCTTAATTAAGAAAGTAATTGATATGGAAAATGAGAGCTTAAATGATTATTCTAAAAGAATAGATGAACTATCAGGCTTAATAGATGAATTAGAACAACTTGCAATTATTGCAAACAATTTCTATTCAACATTCTATAATAGAAATTCTTATTATAATTCTTCTGATTACTCAAAAATAAGTGCTTGTCAACAGGCACTAAATGAAGTAGCCACATTACAAAGACAAGTATCTAATATTCGCCAGCAAATTATGGAAGAAGCTTCGAAAGCAGGTGGGTTGGTAACTCAAAGCCAGCTTGAAGAAGCTGTTAGATTTAGAGCACAAGATATTTACCAAAAGATTGACCAAAAATTACTTGAAATAAAAACATCGGGAATATGCAATTAAGCATTTTTAAACTTCTTCATCATCAGTCAATACCAACAATTTCTTTTCCTCGTTTACCTCCACCTTCTCACTATATCCTTGCTTAGCAAGCAAAAGCTTGGCAATAGCAACATTAACCTTTCCTAAAAGTCCAGCATTTATTAAGATTTTTGTTTGCTGGTTTATAAGCTGTTCGAGCGTGTCGGAAAATTCAGGGTAATGTTTTTTCCATTCATAAATGGTATCCCTGTGAACTTTCAAAAGCAATGCTAAACCTTCTATTGTTGGAATAACATCCCCATATCTTCTAAAATTTTCAACATAATCCTTTGCTTTTTTGAGAATTTCTTTTGTGTATTTTGTTGGCCTTCCTGTCATCGTTTTAATTATATAGCATTTAAAACTTCGTAAGTATTCCTAATCTTTAATTTCACCTCCCAAGGAGTTTGTTTTATTATGTTTTCAATGGTTCGAATGAAGTAAGCAGTGCGGAGCAAACCAGAATGAATTTTCT
>JBMSAV010000043.1:0-2853 GCA_049414645.1 Candidatus Aenigmatarchaeota archaeon | reverse complement strand
ATCCGACCAGAATAAAATTTCAAAAGTGACTGTTTCTCCAACTTTTGTTTTTGCATAGCTTGAAATGGGCAAACTTCCATAGGCAAAGGCTTCATGAAATACTAAAACAAAAAACATTACCAATGAAAAAATTTTATGGAGATGTGCCACTCAAAACACCCAAGATATATATTTTTGATGTGTATGTTCCAGCGTAGATTGGGGGAATATCAATCCAATAATAAGTAGTGTAATTTCCAAATCCCTTGTTGAAAAAGAGAAGCTGATAAGTGTTCAATAGTCTATATGAAGATGAGTAAGAATTTGTCGTGTTGCTAAACGTCATGTTGCTTATTTTCAAGTAAGTATTAGTTTGCGAATTGTAAAGGTCATCTCCTTTTATGTAAAAGTCTAAGTTGCAACTTCCCGGATTAACTGTTATGTTGTATTGAAGATTTGAGTTTCCTGGAGCTGGATTTCCTTGAGTTGATGGATTTAAAATTCCAAAATCGATTGAATTCCAGCTTAAGCTAAAATCAACTGAACAAGAAGAAATGTAAATTGTTGCATTTTCTGTTGAATTTTTGTTGATATAAGAGAAATTAGAGTTAAAAACAACTCCAATTTTCCAATAGGTTGAAGTATTGCCTGTAGCATTTACAAGCCAGCTTAAGTTACAATTTTGATTTTCCAACAATACTCCACAAGTTTTTGTTGCAGAAGCTGGAGTTTCGTTAATGAAAAATGGTTTATTTCCATAAGTCGTGTTTATTGGAGTGTCTGGATAGTTTGATGTTAAGTTGTATAAAGCTGTGCCATTAACTATTCCACAATCTCCATTTCTGCAGGTTACACTTGCATTTACCCAGAAAGTTTGATTTTGTATAATGTAGTTTATTGTAGTTGCATCTGGAGAAATAAGTTTGACTTCAAGATATCCAACAGAATAAAACAAGTAGAATTGAACGTATTCTTCTTTCAATGTAGTTGAAACGTTGCTTATCGTTGTGTTCAATCTTACTCTTATTTTTCCATCTGAGGAAATGAAATTAGTTGGATTGTATGTTGGTAATCTAATGTTACACCAAATAGCATAATAAACGTTTGGA
Source organism: Candidatus Aenigmatarchaeota archaeon (assembly GCA_049414645.1). Lineage (GTDB taxonomy): Archaea > Aenigmatarchaeota > Aenigmatarchaeia > CG10238-14 > SpSt-28 > SpSt-28. The sequence continues at coordinate 1,765 of JBMSAV010000043.1, read as the reverse complement.
GAAGCAGAAATGTTTTGGCATGCTATCCAATTAGAATTTGCAAAATCGTAAATTGACATGTTGAAAATTTTGCTATTGGTTGACGTAAAGTTTATTAAAACACTTATGTTTCTTAAAGTTCCATTGTAGCTAACTGTTGCGTTGTGTTCTACTGAAAGTTGGTAAAATACTTGATAAGTGTAAGTTATAGTTATTGTTGAGGAAAACCATCTTGTTACACTAGAACCAAAAATAGCAGTGTAGCTTCCTGGACTTGTAACATTGTCTAAAACATAATCCCAACATCTATCAAATCTTGCTTCTCCTGTATTTCTAAAGTTGCAAGTTTGGTTAACATATCCTGGAACGACTATTCCAGAAACAAGAGTGTTAGTTCCAGTAGTTGCTGAACCTGTGAATCCATAAACTGTAAGGTAGGCATCTCTGAGTGAATAAGAACTTTCTGGTATTGAGAAAGAAAATCGAAAAGAAATGCTAGTAACAAGGCTACCATTATAATTCTGCCCAACGAAATAGTCAACTGTCCTTATTCTTTGAGGAGATGAAGAATTGAAAGCATAAGTTATAATAAGCTCACATCCTTTGCTTCCTGTATAAAAGCTTGTAGTTGCAGCCGAACTGAAAACAGAACAAATCACTGTATCTCCATTTTGTAAATTGTATAAGTTAGTTGCATTATACAAAATCATTGAAGTGCTCACTTGCTCATCAAACAAACCTAAAGAATATGAAACTTGGGTTGCTGGACTGCCTCCTTGTATTGTTGAATTTACTCCTATTGTTGTAGTGTAGCTTGTTGCTCCTGCCCCAGCACCATAAGCTATAGCAAAAGAAATCCTGTTATAAATACTTTTTATATTGATATTGTTTTCTGGTAAAGTAATTTGCCTTCGGAAAGTTGCTGTATGAGCTGTAGTATACAAACCTGTATCTTGTCCTATAAGATACTTTACAGTTTTTAGTTGTATTGGTGAATTAGCATCGTATTCGTATGTCAAAACTAATTCAGCTCCTACAGTATCAATAGCATATCCTGCAGTCGGTCTGAAGTTGAAAGTGTGAGATGTTGACGTGTCAAAAATATTTTTGTATAGGAAAATGTAATCGATTGTAGTACCTCCTGCATTATCTATAGGTGTTCCAGAAATAGCATTTGCTCCATCTAAATCAATAGAAATTCCTTCATCAACAGTTCCACCAGGTTTTAAGTGAATATAAGTCTCAAAAAATGAATCTCTAACAATAACATTTCTTTCTGGTAAATTTAGTGGCTGTATTGTAAAAGCAGTAGAGGAACCAACTGCCAATGGTGTTGTTCTCTGACCGACAAAAAATCTAACAGTTTTTATTTGCCTTGGAGAATCGCTATCATACTCATATGTTAGGATGAGTTTGGCATTCTCGCCCTGTCTTATGGGATTAAGCCTAACATACAAAGTGAAAGTATAAGTTCCATTTTGCCTAATATAATTAAGTGCTGGTGTGGCATTTACATAGATGTAGTAAAACAAATTTTCTCCTGTTGCCAGTGGACCAGCACCAGTTGTCAATAGAGTTGTGTTTGTTGTCCCATTCCAAATCTTTACTGTACCTCCAGAAGCTATTTGAGTGTTATAAACAAGATTTTTTATCTCTATTATAGCACTCTTTATTACTGGATTTTTTTCTGGAATGTAAATCGTGAATGTGGCTGACCTTTCTGTGTTAGCTGGCATTTGTGTCATATCTTGATAAATGAAGTATTCAACTGTTTTTTGCTCTCTTT
>JBMSAV010000042.1:0-3617 GCA_049414645.1 Candidatus Aenigmatarchaeota archaeon | reverse complement strand
CCCCGCCCCATGTTGCCATTCCCTTCTCCGGAAGGGAGGCACTCATGGGGGACTGCCCGCGATAAGTGGGAGGAAGGAGGGGGCGACGGTAGGTCCGTATACGAGCTGAGCTTCTGGCTCTCTCGGCGAAAGCTCCGAAAGCCCTGGGCCACACGCGCGTCACAATGCGCGCTACAATGGGATGCCACCCCGAAAGGGGGAGCAAATCCCCTAAAAGCGCGCCCAGTTCGGATCGAGGGCTGTAACTCGCCCTCGTGAAGCCGGAATTCTAACTAGCTTAAGCTAGTTAGACCGAAATCCCTAGAGTATGTGTTCCGATAATTTTAAATAGTAGAAAATGTATATATAATAATATGAGCAACATGGATTCATTTGCCATACTGAAATTAGCATGTTTCGTAGTGACGGATGGAGGAATCTATCCACCAAGAAATCAAATATACTTTGATTCAGTTGATAGAAAATTGATAGAAGCATTCACAAAAACTGCAAGAGAGCTAGGTATTAAGAAGGTATACATAAATAAAGGACATGGAACATTTCAAGCTTATTTCTACTCCAAGGAAATTTCTAAGACTCTTCTAAGACTAATAACTCCAGAGAAAATTCTTCCAATTGATAAAATTACAAGACTTTCTACATCTCAGATTGCAGAAATTTTAAGAATTCTATTTACAACTGACGGGGGTGTGTCACTTTCCTTCAGCAAAAGTAAAGTAGATTGTAAGATTAGGGTCCATAGAAAGGTAATATTCACAAGCGCAAAGCCCGAAAATCTTAGAGGTGTACAGCTTTTACTTAAATCTCTAGGAATTGAGAGTAGAATACAAGAAAACGATCTGGAGATTAAAGGTCGTTAAAATCTTTTAAGATTTAAAAATTTTATTGGGTTTCTAAAAGGTGCGAAGATAACTAATAAAAGTATATTATGGAAAGGTTTAACAAAAAATCAATTGTTGAATATCGTTATAAAAACCTACCGGAACACATACGGGGAATAGGCGAACGTCATCATGGTGGTAAGGTGAAAATGATTAACATGCACTACTCCAGATTAAAAGATGAGGAAACAGAGCCAAAGATCATCTTGCCACCATGAACACGTTCGCCGAATACGTCCCTGCCCCTTGCACACACCGCCCGTCAAGCCAACCGAGTGGAGCTCCCTCGAGGCCCCAAAAGGGTCGAGTGGGAGCTCCGCGAGGGGGGCTAAGTCGCCACAAGGTAGCCGTAAGGGTTGGTAAAGTAGATGATATAATGGCTTGACTCTGACGAATGATGAGTGAGGAGGTGATTTAACTTTACCGACCCGGCAACTGGAAGGTGCGGCTGGATCACCTCCTTAGTTTTGTGTGCAAGGCGGCACCCACCTCTAAGGCATTAAAAATCAACCTTGCCTTGAGAATGAAGCTACTTTATTTCTTCTAAAAATTTTCCAACTTTTCTGCGAGAAATAGCGTTTAGCATAAAGTTAAAAAGAGTTAGAACTCCATCTATTTTTTCAAGCTTTCAACTAGAATTGTTTTTCCACATTTACTGCATTTAAACTTTGGTCTCTTGAATTTTGTTGGATCTGAAGCAAGCTTCTCTAATTCAATTTCTTTAATCTCATAAAATCCACAATAAGGACAAATGTATTCAACTTTAGCGTTTTGACCTGGTAACTTTCCAATAACAACATTTTCTCTATTTGTAAAAAACTCAAAATCACTAACTTTCAAGCCTTGAGACAACCATTCTTTTAAAAGCTTACTATCTTTCATTAAATTAAGTTGAAGGCTAATTTAAAAAATTACACTACAGGTTTCCTCTTTGGTCTTAAAGCTTTAGAACCACAATGTCTACACTTAACTTTTCCTGCCCTAACTTTCGCCGGATCGGCCCTCATCTTATGTTTACAAACTCGGCAAACGAAAACTCTTTCGAAAATTCTTTTAATTGCTTCTTGCGCAATCTTCTTAACCATTAGTTTATATTTTGGTTTAAATTTAAAAGCTTAGTTTTGAACTAAAAAAATGTATTTAAGCTACTTATGGGCAAATAGAATGAAGTGGATAAAAAGAAAGAAAATAAAAGGTTGCTTGTTTTGCAATATTGTAAAGAAAAAAGAAAAAGCTTTTATTTTAAAAGAAGGAGAAGTTTTTGTAATAATGAATAAGTTTCCATATAATACAGGTCATCTTTTAATTTTTCCAATAAGACATGTTAAAGAAATTGTAGATTTAAGAAAAGAAGAATTAGAAAATCTTTTCACGACTTTACAAAAATCTGTAGAATTGTTGAAGAAAGTGCTTCATCCAAAAGGATTTAATATTGGAATTAATATAGGAAGAGTCGCTAGCGCAAGTGTTGACCACATTCACCTTCATGTTGTTCCAAGATTTGGAGCTGATGCTGGTTTTATGGAAGTTTTTGATTCAACAAAAGTTATGCCAGAATCCTTAGTAGAAACGTTTAAAAAGTTGAGGAAATTTTCTTATTTACTTAGGTGAAACTTTTTAAATACTTTAAATATAAACAATAAAGTATGACAGAAAGACCAATAGATGCTTTGGATAAGGCAAAAGGAAAAAGAGTTTTAGTAAAACTAAAAAATGGAGAAGAAATTTCAGGAGTTTTAAGGGCTTTAGATTTGCATTTGAATTTATGGTTGGATGATGCTGAAATAAAGAAAAACGGAGAAACAAAAGTAAAAATGGGAACTATTCTAATAAGAGGGGATACAATAGTTTATGCTTCTCCAGCTTAAATTAACTTCTTGTATAAGAATTTAATCAAAGCTTTAGATTTTATGTTTGAAAAGCACGAGATAAGAAGAGAAATTATCTATATAAATAGTTTCTCTTTCTGAGTTAATATTATAACACGTTTTTGCTTCAAGCTTTTGAAGTATTGCCATAATAATTCATTGGAAGCTTTTTAAAATTCATATGCACTCTTTTGTAAGGTAGAAAGATTAAAAGTTTTTTAATTACTCATTGTCTAAAATTATTAGATGAGAAGGGCCTGTAGCTCAGCCTGGTAGAGCAGCGGAAGCTTTTGCTGCTGAGGCTTTTAAGCCAGCTGAGCAAAAAAGCTCTGATAAAATGAAGAAACCCGTTGGTCGCGGGTTCAAATCCCGCCAGGCCCAAATTTTAAAGTTTAAAACTTCCGTGTTCGAGAAAAATTAAAACTTCATATTTGGTAGAGATTTTTACTTAACTCCCTAAAATGTTTCTTACAAACTGGTTTGTAATTTTCTTCTCCCCCGACCAATATCCTATCTTCAATTTCACTTGTTCTTATCGTTCTAGTTGCTTCTTCTCCGCATATATAGCATACTGCACTTAAAGTAATGATTTGATCCGCATAAGGTAACAATTTCTATACAGTCTCCCAAGGTTTCCCTCTATAATCTAAGTTTAAACCAGCTGTTATAACATCTTTTTCATAAGAAATCTCATCTATTAAATAAACGATCAGTGATGGAAAAAACTGAATTTCGTCAATTCCAATAACGTCATAAAGTTTATATTCCTCGGCTAAGATAGAAATGCTTCTTTCATCGTTTGGAATTATTCTAGCTGGATATTTTAATCCATCATGAGAGTTAACATTTTCGATGGAATATCTAATAT
>JBMSAV010000041.1:0-3135 GCA_049414645.1 Candidatus Aenigmatarchaeota archaeon | reverse complement strand
AAATCTAGATATTTTTTGCCATCTACATCTTCTATCCAACATCCTTTACCGTTTTTTATAACCAATGGATAAGCAAATGTAGTTTCCAAGCAGAATTTTTTAGTTTTTTCAACGATAGTTTCAGCTTTCATAATTTAATTTAAAAATTTTAAATTAAAAAAAGAAAAAAGGAGTTAGAGCTGTTGTTTTAAACTATCAAAGAAACCCTGCCTCACAAAGTTTCTTTAGAGCAATATACAATACCAGCAAGCCTATCTGCCGAAATTTTAAATTTAGCTTTATTTGGTTGGAGATATAAAAAAAGGTTGTTTTTGATTTTGGTTGCGGTACTGGTAGATTAGCTATAGAATCAAGTTTGTTGGGAGCTAAATTGGTTGTCGTTGTTGATATTGACAAGGAATTAATAAAAATTGCAAGATCAAATGTAATAAAGTTTAACATAAATACTAAACAAGAAATTAAAAATAGCATTAGTACGTTGTGATATTAAAAACTTTTTTAGAAAGTGTGATCTTTTAATACAGAAGCACCCTTTTGGTGTTAAGAAAATTAGACATAAGGATAGGTTGTCCCCAGCGTAACTATTATATCAAGTTTTGTGTGATGAGGTTCGAAAGGAACACCATATACAATTTGAAGTTCATGAACGGTTCAACTACAGGTTCGGGCCAAGATTCGATTTCAGGTTCCCATTCCCCTCCGCAAGATTTTAAGAAAGAATTTATCTATTTCATAAAATATAAATGAGAGCTGAAAATGAGATTCTTGTAAGATATGGAGAAATTTTTTTGAAGTCCGAAAGAGTTAGGAAGATTTATGAAGCTAAACTTGTTAAAATAATTAAAGATGTTTTAAGAAAAGCTAACATAGAGTTTAAAATTTATAGGAAAAGAGGTAGGATATTCATTAAAACGAAAGATATTCCAAAAACTTTAAGATATTTAAGGAAGATTTTTGGTATAGTTTCTTTTTCTCCTTGCATTCATTTAGAAACTAGTAAAAAGGAGGAAATAATAAAATTTTTTGAAGATAATTATGAAAAGTTTGTTAAACGAGGAAAAACTTTTGCTTTAGATGTTAGAAGAATTGGTAAGCATGATTATTCAAGTCAAGAATTAGCGAGGGAAATAGGGAAAGTTATAAAAAGAAAAGTTAATCTTTCTAAACCAGACATTAAAATTTATGTTGAGGTTAGAGATAACGATACCTACATCTACACAAAAAAGTTTAAAGGTTTAGGAGGGTTGCCCGTAAGCAGCTCCGGAAAAGTAATCTCTTTAATTTCGGGTGGCATAGACTCCCCTGTAGCTTCTTGGTTTTCTATGAAGAGAGGTTGTAAAGTGGTTTTTGTCCATTTTCATTCTTATCCTTTGCTTTCTAAAGTAAGCGTGGAGAAAACTAAAAAACTTGTAGAAGTTCTTAGTCAATATCAAGGTAAAAGTAAGCTCTATTCTATTCCTTTTGCTGAAATACAAGGTAGAATTAAAGCATTAGCTCCCGAGAAGCTAAGAATAGTTTTATATAGAAGGTTTATGCTTAAAATAGCTGAAGAAATAGCAAAAAAAGAAGGAGCTAAAGCTTTGGTTACAGGAGAAAGTTTAGCTCAAGTATCTTCTCAAACTTTGGATAACATTCTAGCAATAGAAGAAGCTACTACCTTACCAATCTTAAGACCTTTGATAGCTATGGACAAATCAGAAATAATAGAAATTGCTAAAAAAATAAAAACTTATGACATTTCAATAATACCGCAAGACGATTGCTGCACTTTATTTGTTCCTAAACATCCAACAACAAGGGCTAAAATCGAAATTGTAAAAGAAATTGAAAAAAATTTGAAACTTGAGGATTTTATTAAAAAAGCAATAGAAGAAGCTGAAATATTTTATTTTGAATAAAAAAAGAAAGAGCTAGAAAATGCTTCTGAATAAGTCATTCTTTTGTAAGGTGGTCTTTATTTTAAGCCAAAGCAATTTTTCGAGAATTTTTATATTCCTAGCAGGAGGGAAATGCACACCAAATTTAATTTTTTGACTTAAAAAGTTTTCATTTAATTTTAGAAAAAAATATTAAAACCTTCTTTCTCTTTGTAGAGTATGAGTTTGCCATGAATATTTTCTCAATTTGCTACTTCTTCCATAACCACAAGCAGAGCAATAATGCTTATCAACTCTATAAGAAGTTCTTCCACATCTTCTACATCTTATATGCAATACATGGTGCTTTAAACCCATTGATGGCGTTCCTTTAGTCATAAAAAGAGTTTTGTATTTTATACTTTAAATGTTTAAAGTGAGAAACCTATTCCCCCAACTCTAATTTTATTTCCTTCTTTCTCGAATTTTACGTTCAAAAGTTTCTCGCAAGTTAAGATGTTAGTATTAACATGTTCCGAAAATTCTTCTATTGTAAATTCAGAAATCCCTTCAGCTAAAGCGGCAAAAATCAAGATTTGATCTGCCATGAATTTATCTAAGCATGCGTCGCTTTCAATGCTTTTTTTCAACTCTAATCCAACTTCTTTACCAACATCTTCAGCCCTCTTTCCCTTTTCTCCTAACCCATCTTTCCCCAAAATACAATTTTCATATTCAGCGACTGCTAGCAAAGATGTCCCAATACTTAAAGTATCTACATACTGATAGCTTCCTTTCATTTCCCCCAAAACCGATTCTAAACCGGAGAGTTGCCTTTCAGCAACTTTTGCTTTTTGAAGTTCTTTACTGACAATACTAAAGGCAGAGATTTCCTTCAATTCTCCTCTTTCCACAAATCTAACAGAATTTAAATTTTTTACACCATCAACTTCTACATTTACTTTCCCCCCACCCTTAGGGTAAAATCCATACTTTTCAACATTAATCTTAAGGCTTACTCCAAATTTTTCAAGGTAGTAGGTGAAAACTTTTTTGTAATAATTTATCGTAGGTGAGCCTGGAACATCAGTTCCTCCAAAAATTGTTAGAGAAACTTTTTTATTAGAGAATATCACAATTGGTAATATTGTTTGTAATAGGAGAGTTATGCTGCCGGCTGTTTTTATATCAATTATTATTCTATCGGGAATATCCAATCTTTTTGGTATGAAGATTATTTCAGTAGAGCCTATTTTTGCATTTTTGACTTCAGCATGAC
>JBMSAV010000040.1:0-2107 GCA_049414645.1 Candidatus Aenigmatarchaeota archaeon | reverse complement strand
AACTTAAAGATGGAGAATAAACTAAAGAATGGAATATTTTACGCTAGATGATTTTGATTTGAAGGGGAAGACTGTTATTTTAAGAGTTGATATCAACTCATACTACGATGCTCCTTCAAAAAAACTTCTCGATTCACCAAGAATAAAAGCCCATTCAAAGACTATAAAAGAGCTTCAAGAAAAAGGCGCAAAGGTTGTTGTTTTAGCGCATCAAGGTAGAAAAGGTGACGAGGATTTTATTAATTTAGAAAAGCATGCAGAACTCTTAAACAAATATTTAGAAAGACCAATCGAGTTTGTTGATGATATTATTGGAGAAAAGGCAAAGAGAAAGATAAAAGAACTAAAAGAAGGAGAAGCAATACTTTTAGACAATGTTAGATTTTTAGACGATGAAACTAAGGAAAAGAGCATAGAAGAGCATGCTAACTCAACAATAGTTAAAGAGTTAGCACCGCTTGCAAACTACTTTGTGCTAGACGGATTTTCTGTTGCTCATAGAAGCCATGCAAGTGTTGTTGGTTTTTCGACGCTTTTACCATCAATGGCAGGAAGAGTGATGGAAAAAGAATTGAATGCTATAAGCAGAGCATTTTTCGATTTTGGAGGTAAGTTCAAAATAATCGGTAACCTATTAATACACGACTTGCCAAGATTTCAATTAAAATGGGATGTATTCATTTTAGCTGGTGCAAAAGTTGATGATTGTTTGAAGGTTATGGAGAGATTATTTTCTTCAAAAAATTTGGAGATGAAAAAAGTCTTGTTAGGTGGATTAACTGCTAATCTTTTCTTGCACGCTTCTGGCATAGATATTAATGATGATAATAGAAAAGTCTTACAAGACATGGGATATTTGCAATTAGAAGATCGAGCTAAGAAATTGCTCGATAACCACAAAGATAATATTATTCTACCAGAAGATGTTGCAATAGATAAAAAAGGAAATAGAGTTGAGTATGATGTGAATAATATTCCGAAAAAAGGTTTGATTTTAGATGTAGGTAAAAAAACTATTGATAAATTTAAGGGAATTTTGATAGAAGCCAAGTATATAATTGTCAAAGGTCCATTAGGAATGTACGAAAGACAACCATTCTCAATTGGAACAAAAGAAATTCTTGAAATTTTATCTACTTTAAGATCGTTCACACTAATTGGAGGTGGAGATACATCTACAGCTTTGGAGGTTTTTGGTATTCCTGAAGAAAAATTCTCTTATGTAAGCCTGGCAGGAGGGGCTTTAATAGATTACCTATCTGGAAAAGAATTGCCAGGAGTAAGGGCTTTGGAAATTTCTTATAAAAAGTTCAAGAAATGATTCTTATCTGGATACAAAAACTTTAGCAATTTTTTCCAAGAACTTTCTTTTATCATTTGCAAAAACAAAAGCACTTGCTATCAAAACACCTTGAGTACCAAAATCTAAAGCAGCTTTTACATCTTCTTCATTAGTTATGCCTGCCCCGCATAGCTTAACAATTTTTGGATTAATTCTATCGACAAGCTTTACAAATTCTTGAAGAGATTCTGCCTTATATTTAGATACAGCTCTTCCTGTAGCTATCAATTCTGGCGGCTCATAACTTAGAGAATATGGTGATAATTTAGCGATATTTTTAGCTTCTCTCAAATCTGATGCTAATGCAAATATCTTGATTCCATATTTTTTTGAGATTTTGATAATTCTTTCAATTTTTTCTATTGAAACTTTTTTCTCCGAATGATTAATTAAAGAACCATAGACACCATATTCCTTTAGTGAATTGAAAGAGACGCTTCCAGTAAACCTTCCTTCTTCCAAATCATCGACATGCTGAGATAGTATTGGTATACCGACATTTTTTACTAACAGAGGAATGTCTAAAAACTGAGGTGCAACAAAAACATCAATTTTATATTTTTTTGAAATTTCTTCAGCAATCTTTGCAAGCTTTAAAGCTCTTTTACCACTAGCTTCTTTGTATGCTTTAAAATTCAAAACTATCATTTGTGAACAATCCTCCTAATCTCTTTAAGTAGGCTTATTGCCTCTTCATCTTTTCTCATCCAGATATTTCTTCCAATTGCTACACCAGCCGCACCAACGCTCATTACATCTTCTACA
>JBMSAV010000039.1:0-3914 GCA_049414645.1 Candidatus Aenigmatarchaeota archaeon | reverse complement strand
ATGAGAATAATAGATACTATTACCGATGTTGTTAAGCAGGGAGGTAAAAGAAGAGGAGCTAATATGGGTATTCTTGAAAGTTGGCATCCCGATATTCTAAAGTTCATTCATGCTAAGGAAAAAGAAGGACAATTTGAGAACTTTAATATTTCGGTGATGATTGATGAAAATTTTTGGAAGTGCTACGAAAATAATGAAAAATATCCTCTAATAAACCCTAGAAACGGAAAGGTTGTTGATTATATTGATCCAAAATTCTTGCTGCAGGAAATAGCAACTTTAGCTTGGAGAACGGCAGATCCTGGTGTTTTGTTTTTAGATAACATAAACAAAAGAAATGTACAAAAAGAAAGCAGAGGATTGATAAGAGCAACTAACCCTTGCGTAACTGGAGACACAAGAATTTTAACGCCATATGGTCTTTTGAGAGCCGAAAGCCTAATTTATTTAAACAATGGACATGATGCTGATAGCAATAATATAAAACTCTTAGTAGATGGAGAAAGCGAAATTTTGTATACAACTGTTCATGGTAAAACATTGAGTATAAGTTCTCCAATATCAATCGATGCGAAAGTTTGGAAAGTTGGATTCAAACCAACTGTTAAATTGATTTTGGAAAATGGAATGGAGATTGAAGTAACCGAAGACCATAAGATACTGACAAAAGATGGCTGGATAGAAGCAAAATATGCAGAAGGAAAAGAAATAAAGATAGCAAGAATTGATGTTGATAAAATGGAAAATTATGGGTTAAAAGAAGTTGATGGAATTAAGCTAGATAGAGAACTAGGATTTTTGATAGGCTGGTTGGTTGGAGATGGATACATTGGTGAAAAAGTATTCTTCTACTTTAATGCTAAGTCTGAAAGGAAAGTTTCCGAATATGTAAAAGAATTGCTTGAAAAGAAATTTGGATCAAATGTTAGCAAGTTTGAAAGAAATAACGAGATATGGATTTATGTTAGCAAGAAAGAAGTTGTTGATACTTTCAAAAAACTAATGAGAAAGAAAACTATATTACCAGAAATTGTTTTTGTAGCAAATGCCGAATTTGTTAAAGGATTTTTGAGTGGTTTGTTCTCAGCAGATGGGTACGTTGATAAAGATGGAGCAATAAGATTAACTTCATCTAATAAAGATTTGTTGAAAGAAGCCCAACTTTTGCTAACTTTATTTGGCATATTTTCAAATATTTATGAAAGACCTTATAAGAAAAAGTTTGAGTATGTTACTGTAAATGGTGAAAGGAGAGAATATGAAGCTAATAGTTATTTTGAGCTTATAATCAAAAACTATAGTAGGAAAATTTTCGAAGAAAAGATAAAATTGATAGATTATAAAAGTGAAAAACTTTCCAACAAGCTAAAGAAAACTAAAATTGATGACAATTTTGTTAAGGTTTCAAGAGTAGAATACATTGGAGAAAAAATGGTTTATGATTTTAGCGTTCCGGGCTTCAATAGATACATTTCTAACGGAATAATAAGCCATAATTGTGGGGAACAACCTTTGTATGAGTATGAATCTTGCAACCTTGGCTCAATAAATCTTTATGCTATGATAAAGTTTGATGAAAGTGGAAATGCTTACTTTGATTGGGAAGATTACAAAAGAACAATAGAAGTTGCCTACAGATTTTTAGATAATGTTATAGATGTTAACAAATATCCAATAGAAAAAATTGATAAATCTAGTAAAAACGTTAGAAGAATTGGTTTGGGTTACATGGGATTAGCTGATGCTATGTTTGCATTAAGAATTCCTTACAATTCTGAAGAAGGTTTTGAATTCATAGGGAAAGTCACAGAATTTTTAACTTACTATGCTATGTATTATTCTGTTGAAAGAGCTAAAGAAAGAGGAGTATTTCCATTATACGAGCAAACTAGTTATAAAAAGGGAGAAATGCCAATAGAAGGATTTTACCATAAGGAAATTTGGAGTTTAAATTGGGAAGAATTAAGGCAAAATATTTTGAAATATGGTATAAGAAATGTTGAAGTTACAAGTATTGCACCTACAGGAAGTATAAGCATGTTTTATGATGTTTCTAGTGGAATAGAACCTCAATTTTCTTTAGTATTTGAAAAAAGAGTGACTGTTGGTAGTTTCTTTTATACTGATATTGAATTAGAAAGACAATTGAAGAAAGAAGGATTATATAATGATGCTATACTTAAGAAGATATCAGAAAACGGGGGTAGTATGCAAGGAATAGAAGAAATTCCCGAACATCTAAGGAAAGTTTTTGTTACAGCCTTAGATATTCCATGGTGGGATCATGTGAGAGCCCAAGCAGTGGCTCAACTTTGGATAACAACTTCAATAAGTAAAACTATAAATATGCCATCATTCGCTACCGTAGAAGATGTTTTAGAAGCTTACATTACAGCTTATAAAATGGGGTGCAAAGGAATAACTATTTACAGAGAAGGTAGCAAGTCGAAACAAGTACTATATACGCCATCCCAATCCGAAGAGAAAAGAATAGTTGAAGTTATAAAGCTAATACCAAACGATACTTTAAAAATTATGAAGAGGCTTGGATTAAAAGAACCACGATGGATATCAGAATTAAAGAAAGGTGGTAAGATTTCTAAGGAAATTGGAAACAACAAAATAGAAAGATGTCAAAATTGTGAGTCGGAGAGATTGGTCTACCAATCTGGTTGTGTAACTTGTTTAGATTGTGGTTGGTCTGCCTGCTTAATATCCTAATTCTTTTTAATTGAAAAATTACTTCATTTAATGATGGAAGAAATTAGAAGTCCAATAGTAGTAACTGTTGGCCATGTGGATCACGGAATGCTTTAAGGTATAAGCCTTAAAGCCTGGAAAGACAACTTTGCTAGATAGTATTAGAGGTACTGCTGTTACTAAACTGGAGCCCGGTGAATTAACGCAACATATAGGCGCTAGTTTTATTCCTAAAAAAGTGATTGAGGATCTCTCTAAAGACTTGTTAAAAAAGATGAAAATATCTATAGAAATTCCTGGCTTGCTTTTTATAGATACTCCCGGACATGCAGCTTTTATTAGCATGAGAGAAAAAGGGTGTAATGTTGCTGATTTAGCTATTCTGGTTGTTGATATTAATGAAGGTTTTCAGGAACAAACATATGAAAGCTTGAAGATTTTAAAAGAATATAAAGTTCCTTTTGTTGTTGCTGCTACTAAAATAGATAAAATTCATGGTTGGAAACTTCAATCAACGACTTCTTTTTTAGAAAGCATTATAAATCAAAACGAACAAACCTTAGAAGAGTTGGATAAGAAAGTTTACATGCTGGTATCGTCATTAGCAGAGTATGATTTTGATAGCGAAAGGTTCGATAGAATTACTGACTTTGCAAAACAAATAGCAATAGTTCCAGTTTGCTCTATAACAAAAGAGGGAATAGCTGAATTGCTAGCCATATTAGCTGGTTTGGCGCAAAAGTTTTTGAAAGATAAGATAAGGTGCTCGGGAAAAACAAAAGGAATAATATTGGAAGTTAAGGAAGTTGAAGGATTGGGGTTGACTCTAGATATAATACTTTATGATGGTAAGTTATCGAGAGAAGATTATTTGATCATTGGAGGTAAGGAACCAATAGTTACTAAAATAAAAGCTTTGCTTTTACCGAGGCCTTTACAGGAAATTAGAGTAGAGAAAAAATTTATTAATGTTGATGAAGTCAATGCAGCAATAGGGGTAAAAGTCGTTGCTAAAAATTTAGAAAAAGCAATCGCCGGCATGCCAATAAGGGCAACAAAGGATGAAAAAGAAATTCCAAAGTTGATAGAAGAAGTTAAAATTGAAAAGTATGTTGAGTTTGAGAAAGACCCGAATGGAGTTATAATTAAAGCAGATACTGTTGGGAGCTTAGAAGCAATGGTTAGACTTTTGAAAGAAGCTAACATACCAATAA
>JBMSAV010000038.1:0-2173 GCA_049414645.1 Candidatus Aenigmatarchaeota archaeon | reverse complement strand
CAGTCCCATCCTCGGGCGGCTACGAACGCCCTTTGAGGATAGGGGCCTTCCAGCACCCTATCCCTATGGGGTATTAGCCCCAGTTTCCCGGGATTATCCCCCTCCCGAGGGTAGGTTGACTGCGTATTACGGAGCAGGTCGCCGAGGGCTTTCCCCTCACGACTCGCATGGCTTAGCCGGACCCGGATAGCAGTGGTCTCTGGCGGGATCAGCCAGAATTGGCGGGCCCACCTCTAAGGTATCATTAATCAACCTTACCTTGAGCTCTTAGCTCAAGGAGAAATTTTCGCTCGTCTGGACAGATTTTTTCATTGCAAGCAAAAGCTCGCTCTAAATCCGACACCGACGAGCTATTTATATTTAAGCTAAAGGGTATTTAAAGTTTTTCCTTCATACTGATAAAGATTTTCTATGATAGTTATTGGTATTGATTTGGCTGGAAGCAAGAATAGAAATACAGGAATTTGTGTGTTAAATGAAAAATTAGAAGCCAAATGCTTTGTTGTTCATAAAGATGAGGAAATTCTAAATTTGATTGAAAATTTCCAACCCGATTTAATAGCAATAGATGCTCCTTTGAGTTTGCCAAAAGGAAGAAAAAGTTTAGATAAAAAAGAAGAAATTCATTTTAGAGAGTGTGACAAAAAACTTTTCGAGCTTGGAATAAAATTTTTTCCAATAACTTTAGGGCCTATGAGAATGTTAACAAAAAGAGGAATTAAATTGAGAAAAATGTTAGAAGGAAAGGGATATGAGGTTATTGAAGTTTATCCGGGGGCGACGCAGGATATTTTGAAAATTTCAAGAAAAGGTGTTAGTTTGAGAAGGTTAAGAGAAGGTTTAGAAAGGCTTGGAATAAAGATTGATAAAAAAGAATTGACTCATGACGAACTTGATGCTATTACTGCTGCTTATACTGGCTATTTACATCTTAAAAAATTGTCTTTGAGTTTAGGAGATCCGAAAGAAGGAATAATAGTAATTCCTAGGCCTTAGCTTCTCGGGCAATAAACCAAATAATCGTAGAAATCGTAGAAATCCGTTAATGAACTAAATGTAAAGTTTTTTTATTAAAAAGTTGGGAGAAATTTTAGAAAATCCCATCACTATAAAAAATATCTTAGAAAAGAATCTTCGAGTTAATACTTTCTTTCTTTGTAAATTCTAGTATTTCTTTTTTAATACCCTTATAATATTTATTCATTTCAATTTCCTCAGTATTCTCATAACCTTTTATCATCTTAATCTTTTGAAGCATTCTCGGCTTTAAATTTAGTCTATCGAAATAAAACTCGTCGGCGAAGTTTCTTGATTCATTAATTATTTCTCTAATATCTTCAAATTTTGTAAAGGGGAGTATAGGTCCGATAAAAACAAAAGTTTTTATTCCATTTTCCTTAAGAACTTTCAAAGCCTTTATTCTTTCCTTTGGAGTTGAAGACATTTTTTCAAACTTTCTTGTTATTTTTTCATCCAAAGAAATTATAGTAAAGCCAACTTTAAGATTGTCGAACTTCTTTAAAATGTCTAAATCCCTTAAAACCAAAATAGACTTTGTTTGAATTACTACAGGCCAATCATATCTTGCCAAAATTTCTAAAATTTTTCTAGTTATTTTATATTTTGCTTCTATTGGTTGATAAGCATCGGTTAAAGGAGAAATGTAGATAGTACCTTTCTTCTTTTTTGTAATTTCTTTAAGTAAAACTTCGGGAGCATTAATTTTAACATCAACGTAGCTTCCCCATTCATCCTCATGGTTAGAAAATTTTCTTGTATAATAATCTGCATAGCAGTAAATGCATCCAATCATACATCCAACATAAGGGTTTACACAATAGTCTCCGATTGAGCTTTTTCCAAGAATTGACTTAACTTTAATCTCTCTTAATATCATAAAACTATTTCAAAAATTAACAATATAATTTAAACTTTCTTTCAAATAAAACTAATGAAGATTGTACCAGATACCTCTGCTATAATCCATGGAGTATTGTTAGAAGAGTTGAAAAAAGTAAAGAAAAAAGTAGAGGTTATTATACCGCTTGCAGCTTTGGATGAACTTCAAGCACAAGCTTCTAAAGGTAGAGAAGTTGGTTTTATTGGATTGGAACAGTTGAAAGAAGTAAGAAAGTTTTGTGATAAGAAAAGAATTAAGATTAAGTTCGAGGGA
>JBMSAV010000037.1:0-2722 GCA_049414645.1 Candidatus Aenigmatarchaeota archaeon | reverse complement strand
TATTATTTTGCTCTAATTGTTGTTCTTCATTATTTACTTGGTTTTGCTCTTGATTTTGCTCCATTATTTAAATTCTCCCTTTAATCTGGCTTCAATAGCTTTAATTAGATATAGTAATTCCTTATTTTTCCCCTTTTCCTTACAATAATTTTTTATCCTTTCAAATACATCTTTATTCTCAATAAGAAAATCAACAACAATAATAGCAGTATCTTTTAAATCCATAGCTATTTTTAAATCTTCCATAGAGAGATTAAAATTAGAGAAATTAAAATTCATTCCAAAATTTTAACTTTGTATTTACGCATATTTACTCGTATTTATTCATATTTACTCATATTTACTTGTATTTATTCATACATTATTAAGTATCACTTCATACTCTTTATGTTAAACTTTTGGCAAAGGAGGACGAGACTATGAAAAACTATACCGAATATGGAACTGAAATAGAGACAAAGACTAAATATGAAGGGGAAATTCAAGTATTTGGACTTGACTTTTCCACAGCAAGAATTTTAAATCTAAACAACATATTCAGACCCGAAAGGCTCTTAATCCTAATAGCATTTCTGATTACAGCTTATTTCTTGTATCAAAAAGATGGAGACTTAAAGAATTATCTCATAATAGCGGGTGTAGCTGGAATAATAACAGTTCTATTAGTAAATGCTTTTGATACAAACCTTCCAGGAGCATCAACACCTTCAACCCAACCAAAAGAAGAGAAAAAGAAAAGCTTTGACTATGATATTTAAAAGGAGGTAGAAAGCTATGGCACAAATTTGGGAAAGAAGCGAAGAGCTTGAAAGTGAAATTCAGCATTTCGTGGATGAACTTGAATTTGACCCAAGAGAAGTGACAAATCCTGTTGTTGTAAAAGGTTCTGGTCAATTTCAAAAGACACCCTTCAATCAAGTTTTCTCAATAAGAAATAATGCTTCCGAAGACAGAACCATAGAGGGATTTTTAGCAAGACATTATAATAATCCATCTGGTGTTGAAATTAGAGTGGGTGGAGTGGTTAGGAACAATAGCGATATTGTAGCTGAACTCCAAACTGACCCCGTGGAAGTCGCTGGAATTCAATTAAGAGCTGACCCAGCAGTCCTTTCAGGATTAGCAATAGGAATATCAACAAAGACATTATGGGGAGCAAGTTCAAGCAATTTAATAACGCCGTTAGCGTTTAGGGATAGTAGGGATTTCGATGCAGGAATAGTTTTAGTGCCGAGTGGATTTATTCTAAATGGAAAAACAGGGTTAGACTTCGTTTTACCAAAAGGACAAACAATAGATTTTGTCATTTTTGTAAGAGCTGTCCAATCAAATGACATTTTGCTCAAAGAAAAAATGAGAAGAGAAATTGGATTAGGAAGACCAAAAGCAGTAAGACCAACATCCCCAGTAATAAGACCAAAAGGAGCAAGCTTCGGATACGAAGAAGAATAAACAAGGAATTTAATTATGGAAGAAAAAATTAGAGAAAAGATAAAAGAGGTAATAAACAATTGGCAAAATAGATATAGAGGCTATTGGTATTATTATTTCCATTCAGATATAGAAAGACAAAAGATATTAGATGAACTTGCCAATCTCATAACTGATGAGATTAAAAATCTGATAAAGGATAAAAAAAAGGAGTAAAAAATGTATAACTACAATAGGGGCGTAAATATCTATCAAGTCTCACAAGATGAATATAATGGAGATTTAAAAATAACATTCATTCCTCGTGGAAAAGGCTTTAATGCTACTTCTGATGTAAATATATTAGAGCAAATCAGAAAAAAAACCGATGAAGAATTAACAAAAAAAGGAGTAATAATTCAGAAATCAGAAATAAAAATGACTACAATGGGAAATATAGAATATATAGCAAACTACAAACATAGACCAAAACAATTTGGAATATCAATTGGGGCTATTGTAAGTTCTATAATAAATGCAATAATCCAAGCTATAAAGGCTATAATTAAATTCATAGTTAATGCTATAAAACAGCTTATAAGTTATATAAAAAAACTCACTATGAAACTTATAACACAGCTAAAAGACCTTTCTGGTAGAGTTCTTGGTGGTGGTAGTGAGCAAAAAGATATAGACCTAAAAGACCCCGAAGGTTCTCTTGAAGGCTCAACAAGTGATGATGGACTAATACCAAAAACTAAAACAGCAATTAACCCATTACTTATAGCAATAACTATTATTGTTATTGCCTTTTTCTTTTTTAAAAAATGAAATATAGAATTTTTGTTCCAATTCACATAGCAACTCAAAACATTTTAGCTGAATGGGTTGGATTTATAGCAGGATTTTTTGGAGAATTAGGAACCGTATTAGCTCAACCTTGGAAAATAGGAGAATTTAAAAGTAGAATAGACAAACTTGCTGATGATGTCAATCTAAATGGACGCTCTATAAAAAAAGAAATGAAAAAACTATTAGCATTATATGAAAAAGCACAACAAGATAAAACAATTGAAGAAATTGTCAAAAATGTTAATTTAAAAGCTGATGTAAAGCAAACAACTTATGGAATGACAAAGTATTATTATTTATCACTTGTTTATGAAAGTGATAAAGTCCATCCATTCGTTTTCCATAAAGCACTAATGCTTACAAACCAATCAGCAAGTTTCTTTTCATTAGCACTCTTTTCAAGATTTGAAGATACATCAGCATATAACAAATATAAAAGCTATAAAATTAGATGTGAATA
>JBMSAV010000036.1:0-3403 GCA_049414645.1 Candidatus Aenigmatarchaeota archaeon | reverse complement strand
TCTTTCTTGTGCCATTTTTACAAGTTAAAGGTGATAAAAATTGCCTTGTCCAGTAACTATCCCGGCCCCCCCAAGGCAAAGAGGACCTAACCCACTAACAACCTTCTCCCACGTCCCCTTAACCAGTATGTGTTATCTAATAATTCCAGAATTAAATTAAATCTTTGTTTTAGAATTGAGACAAAATACTTTAAAATCTTTTACGAGAATAATGAGAGTGAATTGAAAATTCCAACCTGTTTAGAAAATTTGAAAAGAGGGAGTTATCAAGTTGTTGCCTTTTCTAATGAAAAAAATTATTCATTGAACTTCTCTGTTATAATGCATTGGAAAGCTGAAAAACCAAAAGAATTTTCTAAGTTTGTTTATTTGATTGCCTTTATAATTTTAGCTGTTATTCTTTTCTTCATTCTTTTCTTCTTCTTTTTGAAAAGAAAGAAAGGTCAAATAAGCTTTTTTGTAAGAACAGTTTCAATATTAATAGCGTCGCTAATGTTTGTTTTCATAGTTTACTACTTTTTTGGCTATCAAAAAAGCGTTGGGGAAGAAAAGGCAATGTCTGAATTTAAAAATGAAGTAACAAATCTTGCCCAAAAGTTAATTTCTAGTGAAGATTGTCTTTCTTATAAAAATGAGAAAGGTTCTATTGACATAAATAAGCTTGAGTATTTTTCTTCTAGGTATAAAGAAGTTGAACCAGAATGTGCCAAAGAAATTAACTTCGATTATACTATAACTGTAATCCAACAACCTAAAAAAATTTCTGTATTTCCAGTTAGAAAAGGTTCTAGTGGTACTTTAGCTTGGGTTGTTAATAGTGGTTCTGGAAATTCTGTTTCACTTGTAGCAAGCGATGGAAGAGAAATAAGAAGGCATTGGACTTCGCCAAAAGGTATAGTTGGTGATCCTTCAAGAACTGCTGTCGATTCGAAGGGAAATGCATGGGTCGGGAATAGAGGTACTAACACTCTTGTAAAAATTGCTTTTGATGAAAAAGATTGTATAGATAAAAATGGGGATGGAAAAATAGAAACTTCTTATGATAAAAATGAGGATGGGGTTGTTGATGAAAGTGAAATGCTTCCTTTTGATGAAGATGAATGTATTGTTTATAACGTTAGACTTGGTAGTTCTTCTGGAACTAAAATAAGAGCAGTTTGTATAGATAAAAATGATAATGTTTATGCAGGTCATTGGAGTGATATGAAATTGTTTTATGTTTCTTCTGATGGTCAAATTTTAAAAGAATGGAATCTTCCAAATACGCCATACGGTTGTGTTGTTGATAATGATGGAAATGTCTGGGTTTCTGGGGCTAACACGCACATAATAGCAAAGTTAAATCCAAAAGATAATTCCATTTCTACTTATAATGCCGGTAAAACTATTTATGGAATTTGGAGAGGGAAAGACTCTATTGTTTTCACAACTTACAGTTATAGTAGTATTGTTAAAATTTCTAAAGACATGAAGAAGATATGGGAATATTCTAGTTATAGTCTTTCTGGAGCAAGAGGTGTTTTTGTAGATCAAGATGATAATGTTTATGCTGTTGGAAGTGGGTCATCGCAAGTAGTAAAAGTTGATAAAGATGGTAAATTTATAAAGGCTATGCCAACTTGTAATACTCCAACAGGGATTTCCATGGATTCGGAAGGAAACATATGGGTTATTTGTAGGAATGATGGTGGTGTAAGAATTTATGATAAAGACTTGAATGTTATTAGCGAGTTTGTAATTAGAGGTTCTCATTATGGTTATTCTGATTTTACTGGTTTTCAAACAGGAGCTAAACTAGGAATAAGTAAAGTCAAGCCTAGTAAAGAAATTCAAGTTGAAGAGAAAACCTGGAGCTTTTCAATAGGTTCAGAAAAAACACTTGGTGCTAAAAGCTTTTCTCCAGAGAAGGCAAAAAAGATGGAAGTTAGAATATCTATTCCTGTAAATATAAGATATAATGATACCTTTGCAACAGAGGGAATAATGCAAGTTTATGCAGTTAGAGGGGAGTTAGAAGAATTCTATGGAATAATAGATAATTTATGTCTAAACGCAAAATTATATCCAGAAAAAGAAATTAAACTCTCAAAGACATTCATCTTATCATACCCGGTCAGAATGATTGACAATAAAATTTGTATGTTAGATTCCTGTAAAATAATAGAATGTAACGTTCCAATAAAAATGAAAGAATTTAGTAGTGGAGAACATCAAATTAACTTTGTTTATGATCCAACCAAAAATGAAATAGACGTATCATAGTGAATTAAAAGTTAAATTAATGTTTAACTAATTATCTTCTTAAAAAATTTTATAGTATTGATTAACGAAAATAAAAATATGGAAGAAAAAGTCAGAGTTATAGTTTATGGGAGAGTTCAAGGAATTGGTTATAGAAGCTTTGTTAGAAGGTATGCAAAAATGCTTGGTTTAAGAGGATATGTAAGAAATCTGCCAAACAACAAAGTAGAAGCTATTCTATGCGGAGAGAAAGATGATATCGAAAGAATGATAGAAATAATGAAGAAAAATCATCCGTTAGCTGAAGTAAAAGATATAAAAATAGAGAAACTACAATCAGAAACTAACTTTTCCGATTTTCACATTTTTTAATTTTTCTGATAATTCTAAATTTGGAGCTCCCGTCGTCTAGCCCGGTCAAGGATAGAGCCCTCTCGATAATGGAGAAAGGCTCAGACGCGGGTTCAAATCCCGCCGGGAGCATCAAAGTTTGATTACAACCTAACCTATTTTTTAATCAAGCTTTTTTTAATTTTGTTACTAACTTCTATTAGTGCAGGGGTCGCCTAGCCTGGTCGATGGCGGCAGATAAAAAGCTGAAGCTCAGAATTAGCCGAGGCTTAGGTGCTAAGAAGAAACCTGCTGGGTTAGTCCCTTCGTGGGTTCAAATCCCACCCCCTGCAATAAGTTCTATTCCTACGCACTAGTCTTGTCGGCTAATAACGACTGATAAAAATATGAAAGTAGATATTCCAATATGACAAACATTTTAAAAATACTGAAAAGAAATTAAATCAATGAATTGGAAAGATTTTTTGAAACCAAATTGGGAAAAAATCGCTATTTTCTTTATTATTTCAACAATTTACGTATCATTAAGTTATTGGATACTACTCCCCTATTGTGCAGGTGCTTTTGCTAATCTTGGAGGATGTGTTTTTTTGATGTCATCTAGCGTTGTAACTAATGAACCCATATCTAATGAGACGCTTACTAAATTTAAAGAAGATGTGGAGATGATGCGCGCTGCATTAGAGGGATTTCGCCGTTCATTTACCCCGATACTTGTTATCTTATCACCTGCAATTGGAGAATTAACTACTCAGTTAATCATATATGAAACTTTTAAAATCCCAATTTTACTCTTATACTGGTATATATT
>JBMSAV010000035.1:0-6024 GCA_049414645.1 Candidatus Aenigmatarchaeota archaeon | reverse complement strand
CTATTTTCTCATCATCCTCATATCTATTTACATAAAAATTGTTAAGAATGTTTGCTATATCATCTAAGCTCTCTACCTCTATCATCTTCCCCAAATCTGGTAAAGTTTTTACGTGTATTATTCTCTCTTTAGGCAAATCTTCTTCTGAGAGAATTCTTCTGCTTCTTTTTCTTAAAACTTCTATCTCTGTTACAATTCCTATTTTAACAATCTTGTCTTTTGGTTCTACATCTTCTACAATAAAGCGAGCATATTCTGGAAAGGGGGTGAAAAAGAAATCTTCAAAATCTCCACCAAAGAAATCTTCAAAGAAAGTTGTTCCCCTTCTTTTGAAAGCCGGAGCAGGAACAATAATATCTCCTTTTACTAAAGGTCTTCCGAGCAAATTTTGTTTTATCAAATCTGGAGCAACATGCAATATAACGCCAGGCTCAGCAGGAGCTAAAACAACTTTTCTTGCCTCTACAGGTTCTGCTCTTCTAACAATAACACTTTCTCCTACTCCAACGCCAGCGTTCTTTCTTGTAATTCCATCCATTCTTATAATGTTCAAACCAATATCAGCAGGATAGGCTCTTCTAACAATAGCAGCAGTTTTTCTAGTTGCTTCTAACTCGACAATATCTCCCTCTTTAACCCCAATTTTTCTCATTGCTTCACTATCCATTCTAACAATTCCTCTTCCTGCCTCGTCCTTAGCTGTTAATTCACCAACTTTAAGCTTTACTTCTCCATTTGCCATATTATTCACTTTTGCTCTAAATTTAAATTCTTGCTACAAATCTATAAACTTTCAATACAAAAATTATTATGAAGACACACATTACAAGATTGACTCTACAAGGCTTCAAAAGCTTTAATAGAAAGATTTCTATACCATTTTTTCCCGGGTTAATAGAAATTACTGGCCCGAATGGCAGTGGAAAATGCGTAGATGGAGATACTTTAGTTCAGCTGGCAGACGGTTCTTTAAAGCCAATAAGAGATTTAGTCAATAGTGCATTAAAGAAGTCAAAAAATGTAGAAAAGTTGGATGACGGAATTTTAACGAGAGAAAACCCTGAAAACATATATGTTCTTTCACTAAATCCTTTAACTCTAAAAATAGAAAAAAGAAAAGTTTCAGCTTTTATTAAAAGAAAAGCTCCAAGATACTTACTCAAAATAAAAACAAGAACCGGAAAAGAAATAATAACAACAGAATATCATCCATTTTTCACATTGGTTAATGGAATGTTAGTTTCAACAAGTGCTGAGTTATTAAAAATCGGTTTGAAAATATTTACAGTTGAGGCAATACTAGAAGATACTGCTCTAGAAGGTAAAGTTGGATTAACTCTTCTTCAAATTAAACAAAAATTAGTTACGATGCTTGACGAAATAGTTTCAATAGAAAGAGTAAAACCAAAAGAAGAATGGGTTTACGATTTGAGTATTGACGACACTCACAACTTTATTGCAAACAATTTCATAGTCCATAATAGCAACATTATAGATGCGATAAGTTTTGTTTTAGGTAGGACTTCTGCCAAAAGTTTGAGAGCAGACAGATTACATGAACTAATTTTCAGAGGAACCGAAACAAAAAAACCAGCTGAATATGCTAGCGTAACTTTATATCTTGATAACTCTCAAAAAGTTTTTCCTTTTGAAGATAAGGAAATCTCAATAACAAGAAAGGTTAACAAAAAAGGATACGTTGTTTATAAACTGAATGGCAAAACAACAACTAGAGAAAAGATTCTCGAAGTTTTATCTTTAGCCAATATAAGACCAGATGGTTATAACATAATTCATCAAGGAGATGTAACGCGAGTTTTAGAGATGAATCCAGTAGAAAGAAGAGAGATTATAGACGAAATTTGTGGAATTGCTGAATACAATGAGAAAAAAGAAAAGGCTTTGAAGGATCTAGAAGCTGTTGATCAAAAGCTAAGAGAAGTTGAGATAATAGTAACTCAAAAATATGAAATTTTCAAAAAGCTAGAAGAAGAAAGGAACAATGCAATAAAATATCAAGAGTTGCAAAAACAATTAAAAATCTTGCAAGCTTCTTACTGGAAGAAAAAAGTTGAGAGTTTGAACGAAAAGTTAAACAAAATTCTTGAGAACATTTCAAAAATTAAAGAGAAAATAGATGAAGTCGATAAAGAAATAAAAGAGAAAGAGCAAAAACTTGAAGAGATTGAAAAAACAAATGCAGAAATCGTTAAAAAAATTATCGAGATTTCTAAGAAGTTTAAGGTTGAAGAAGAAGCAAGCAAAATAAGGTCAAGACTGATGATTATTAGAGAGAAGATTGAAACTAATAAAAGAGAAGCAGAGAGACTTCAGAGTTTGATTGATGAAATGGAGAAACTTGAAATAAAGAAGGCAGAATTCACAAAAGAAATGTCAAGACCTGTTAGGGAAATTTTGAATTTGAGACTTAGAGGTGTTTATGGAACTATTGCAGACTTGATTTCCGTTCCAGAAGAATATAGAACGGCAATAGAAGTTGCAGCAGCGCAGCATTTATACGATATTGTTGTTGAGAATGAAGACGTTGCTATAATGTGTATAGATTTTCTTAAGAGAGAAAGAATTGGTAGAGCAACATTTTTGCCATTGAATAAAATAAAACCTCAAGAGTTTAAGGAAAAAGAGCTATTAGATAGGGAAGGTGTTATTGGAATAGCAAGTAAAATTATAAACTATGATAGAAAGTTCATGCCAGCTATTGAATTTGTTTTTGGAAACACTTTGATCATTGATAGCTTGCAAACAGCAAAAGAAATTGGAATCGGAAAAGTCAGAATGGTCACTTTAGATGGTGATTTAATAGAGAGAAGCGGAGCAATTACGGGAGGATATTTAGTAAAAGAGGCAAAAAAAGAAGAAAAGATTAATGTTGAAGAATACAGAAAACTTAGGTTACAATTGTTAGCCGAGATTGAGGATTTGAAAAAAGAGGAAGAAGAACTTGAAAGAAGATTAAGAGAACTTTCTACTTCTGAAGAAAGTAAAGAAATGATAAGTTTAGAGAAAATAAGAATCGCTTCTGAGAAAGAGGTTGAAAGGTTAAGAGAGGCAAGAAGAAAGTTGCAAGATAGAAGAATTAACTTGGAAATTGAAATGAATAGATTTGCGATAGAGAAGGCTAAGGTAGAGACTGAGATAGAGAATGCAAAGAGAGAGTATGAAAAGTTTGTTGGTATAGAGACTATTGACGAAAGTTTAGGCGTTTTAGAAGATAAATTAAGAAAAATAGATTCTGAATTAAAGTCAATTGGAACAGTTAACTTGAAGGCTATAGAAGAATATGAATTCATGAAAAAAGAATTCGATACACTAAAAGAAAAGTATGAAAAGGTTTTAGAAGAAAAGAAAGCTGTTTTGAGAATGATTGAAGAAATTGATAGCAAGAGAAGGGAAGTTTTCTTTTCCACTTTAGAAAAAGTCAGTAAAGAGTTTAATGATGTCTGTAAGAGAATGATGGAAGGAGACGGATTTTTAACCCTCGAAGACGTTAATAATTTAGAGTCTGGCTTGTTGATTAAGGTTAGACTACCAGATAAAGGGGAAGTTGATATTGATGCATTATCGGGAGGAGAAAAAAGTTTAGTTGCTTTGGCATTTCTATTTGCATTACAGAGGTTTAAACCTTCACCATTTTATCTTATGGATGAAATAGATGCAGCTTTAGATAAGGTAAATAGCCTTAAGGTTGCAAGATGGCTTAAAGAAGCATCAAAAGAAAGTCAGTTTATTATCATTACACATAATGACATAACATTAAAGTTTGCTGATAAGATTTATGGTTGTACTTTAGAAGAGGGAGAGACAAAGATATTGAGTATAGAACTACCAAAAGAATGAAATTTCATTTAAGAAATTTTTTGCAAATTCAACAATTTTTGGGTAAATTTTTGGGAATTCATCTATAAAGTGTTTAATGCTTCCATATAAAACTTCCAAATATTAGTGTGCTAAAATATTATTCAATCTTACGAATGCAGCAAGTTTAATCGCTTCATTTTGTTTCAGTTTTGCAAACTTTTAAAGATGGTATAAAGTTCCAGAGTAAGTTTTTGGCACTTTCATTTTTCAGAAGCGAGAATTATATTTACGACTTTTTTCTCCCACTCTCTTATTTTTTTGTTTTTTCCATAAAGACAGAAATTTGTAGTTTTTAAAGTAATCCGCTAGGTCTAAATCAGATTATCTCTTTATTAGTTTTCTTAGCAAATGAGACAAAGAGAAATGTAAGAGAGATTTCTTTATTAAATAATGTTGAAGTATTTTGGGTATCCTTTAAATAGTAAATTTTTGCGTTCATTAAAAAAAGGTATAATATAAAATAATTAAATGGAGCATTGTATATTTTGTAGGATTGTTGAAAAGAAATTACCATCTTACAAAATTTTGGAAGATGAAGAACATTTAGCATTTCTAGATATTTATCCAATTGTTAAAGGACAAACTTTAGTTATAACAAAAAAGCATTTTGATAGTTATCAATTTGATTTACCAGATGACGTATATATCAAACTTTTCTTGTTTGCAAAAAGGGTTGGAAAGATTTTGGAGAAAGCTTTAGGAGCTAAGAGAGTTTTTCTTGTTGTCGAAGGAATGGAAATTAATCATATTCACATAAAGCTTTATCCAGTCTATAAGATAAACGCAAACGTTGTTCCCGAAACTATTGATGTTTTGGCTAAAGATGTTAGAGAAAATTGGTATAATGGCTATATTGCAACTTTACATGGAGAAAGAGCTAGTGATGATGAACTAAAAGAAATAAGCGATAAGGTTAGAGAGTATTTGATGAAGAAAAATATTTAAGTAAGGAAAAGACATCAAAAAAATGAAAAAAGATATTCTTATTATAAATCCTAAAAGCAATGTTGCTATTTCCACTCTTTGGAGCAAGAAAGAGTTTTTACTTGAAAAAATTCCGGAAAATTTAAAGAATAAAATTGGTATTATTGGAACAACCTATACTTCTCATGGCATAAATTACATTTTTGAAACTCTGGCGGAAAATCCGCAGATAGATACATTAATTTTATATGGCTATGATTTATCCACTAGCGGAGAAACTTTGTTTAGGGTTTTTGGAGAAAAGAACACAAACTTACCAGTAATAATTCTTGATAAAGATAAAGTTGAGGAAATAGTTAGATCTGTTAAGCTTGTTGATTTAAGAAAAGAAGCAAAAGAAATGAAAATTGAAAAGCTTTTTGAAGAAGTTGAAAAGAATTATAAAGAAGAAAAACCAAAGAGAAACAAAATTGATTTGAAAGTCGAGGAAAAGAGCAATATTGAAAGCTACCCATTTCCTTTAAGTGGACATTATATCTATGACAATAAAAGTGTTTTTAGAGCTTGGGTCAAGATTTTGGATTTGATAATGAGGTTTGGTAGTTTAAAGTTTAGTGAATATGAAATTCCACAGAAGGAGTTTCTGAATGTTGTTGTTACTTTTGGACTATATGGGAAAGATTATAAGCTAGAAAATGAGTTTTTTGAATTTATTGAAAAAGAAAATTTTGAGAGGCATATAAATGAAGTTTTAAGTCCAAAGAAGCCGGATGGAGTTGAATATACTTATGGGGAAAGATTTTTTGCTCATAGGTTTGGGAAAAACCAAATAAATTATTTGATTGAAAAACTATCTAAATCTCCTTACTCGAGAAGAGCTTTAGTAGTTAGCTGGGATCATGAAAAAGATCAAAATATAGAAAATCCTCCTTGCATTATAGGAGTCCAAGGAATAATAACAGATAATTTCTACAATCATACTGTAATCATAAGAAGTAATGATATGTTTAAAGCATGGCCATTGAATTTTGTTGCTCAAATAGAACTTGCAAAATTTATTGTTAGCGAGATAAACAAGAGAGCAAATAAGGATTATAAGATTGGTAATATTACAAGCATAAGTATAAGCGCTCATATCTATCAAACAGATTTCGAAAAAGCCAAAGAGGTTATAGAGAAATATTCTGGGAAGATGAGGGAATTTGTTGAAGATCCAAAAGG
>JBMSAV010000034.1:0-3371 GCA_049414645.1 Candidatus Aenigmatarchaeota archaeon | reverse complement strand
TCTTCTTTAGCTATTTTTGCATGCATTTCTAAAGTTTCTATTGGTGTTGGAGGCAAATAATCCATTTTATAATAGGGGAAAAATCTTAGAAAATGAACTGGGGTTTCTTCGCCTAAATTATCTAAAATCCATCTTACAAGTTTTTTAGCATCTTCTAAGTTATCACCAAGCTTAGGAATGATTAAATCTGTAATTTCTATGTGAAAGCCAGCTTCTTTCATCATTATCAAACTTTTATAAATTTCTTCCTCCTTTGGAACGGCCATATATTTTAAATAAAATTGGGGATTACCATTTGCTTTAAAATCTACAGTTACCGCATCTATAAATTTTTTCATTAGTTCTATAGATTCTTCAGTTTCATAACCATTAGTAACAAAGGTGTTTGCTAAGCCTTTTTCCCTTGCTAATACTCCTATATCGTAGGCATACTCTATGAAAATTGTTGGTTCATTGTAAGTATAGCTTATTGCTTTGCATCCATAATATAAAGCCATTTTTACTGCTTCCTCTGGAGTTAGTTTTGTTCCAATAATTTCCCTTCTTTGGCTCAAATCATAATTTTGGCAAAACTGGCAAGCAAAATTGCATCCTTGAGTTCCTATAGAAAAAGCTAAGCTTCCTGGTAGAAAATGGAATAAAGGTTTTTTCTCTATCGGATCTATATTAATAGCGTTTGGTAATGAATGAACTAAAAGCATTAGTTTTCCTTCAACATTCTTCCTTACTCCACAAAATCCAATTCGATTTTCAATCAAAACGCATTTCCTAATACAGGCTAAGCATTGAACGTTGTTGTTTAGCTTTTTATAAAGTATCGCCTCTCTCATTTAAGAATTTAGTTTTTATTAACAAAAAAATCTTAATATATGATTGAGTTTTATTCCAGATTTTTGCGGAATTGCTTTTAGAAAAATTTTTATGTACGAATTCGTGCTTATATCTTTACGATTGTCTATAAAAAGATAATTGCAGAAACTTTCCAGCCATCTCTAAAATTATATTAATCTGTTAGGCAAAGAATCAAATGAATGAAATAAAGGAGCTTCTTTCTTTACCAATAGAAAAGGTATATGAAAGGCTTGAAACGAGTGAAAATGGGTTGAGTGAAGAGGAAGCTAGAAGAAGGTTAGATATTTACGGATTCAATGAAATAAAAAAGAGAAAAATTTCCTTCTTACAACAAATTTACACGCATGCTTTTAATCCTATTATCCTTCTTCTGATTTTTTCTTCAGTTGTTTCTTTCTTTCTTGGAGAAAAAATTGACGCAACTATCATTCTTGTTATAATTGGAATAAGTTTAACTTTGGACTTAATTCAAGAATATAAAGCAAATAGAGCTGCTGAGATGTTAAAAGAAAGAGTAAGTGTTGCAGCTACAGTAATAAGAGAAGGAAAAAGAAGAGAAGTGAAAGTTAAAGATCTTGTTCCTGGCGACATAATTGTTCTTTCTGCCGGCGATATTGTTCCTGCTGACTGTAGAGTAATTTCTGCAAAGGATTTTTTCGTTGACGAATCTTCTTTAACAGGAGAGAGCTATCCTGTAGAAAAAGATGCAACCAAAAATAATTTATTGATGATGGGGAGCAGCGTAATGAGTGGAAGTGCTATAGCAATTGTCATAGCTACTGGAGCCAAAACAGAATACTGGAAAATTGTTAAAGGAGTAGAAAGAATAACTGAAACGGAATTTGAAAGAAGTTTAAGAAGGTTTGGATATATGATTTTAGAAGTTACTTTCCTTTTGATAATTTTTGTTTTTGCCATTAATGCTTTTTTCAAAAGAAGCATTCTAGAATCATTACTTTTTTCTGTAGCTTTAGCTGTTGGTTTAACACCATCTCTTTTACCGTTAATCCTAACTTTGAATTTATCTTCGGGAGCAATAAGAATGAGTAAGAAAGGAACTATTGTAAAAAAACTTTCTTCAATCCAAAATTTTGGAAGCATGGATGTTTTATGCGTTGATAAAACAGGAACTTTAACTCAAAACAAGATTACTCTAGTTAAATACGTTGACATAAAAGGAAAAGAAAGCGAAGAAGTACTTTTATATTCATATCTGAATGCAAGCTTTCAAACTGGAATGAAAAATCCTTTGGACGAAGCAATTCTAGAGTATAGAAAATTGGATATTTCTAACTTCAAGAAAATAGATGAAATTCCTTTTGATTATGTTAGAAAAAGAGTTTCGATTGTTGCTCAAAATCATGGAAAAAGAATATTAATAACAAAAGGCGCGTTAGAAAGCGTTTTGTCTGTTTGCACTAAAATAAAATTTAATGAAAGAGTTTCAGATTTAAATAAAAACTTGGAAAAAGAAGTATACCAAACGTTCAAAAACATTTCTTCAGAAGGTTTTAGAGTTTTGGGTGTAGCTTTTAAAGAAGCTGATGAAAAAGAAATTTACACAAAAGAAGATGAAAGTGAAATGATTTTCTTAGGTTTTGTAGCATTTTATGACCCACCTAAAGAAAGTGCCAAAGAAGCAATAAAGCTCGTTGAAAAAGCAGGAATAGAAATTAAAATTTTAACTGGAGACGATGAATTTGTAACTAAGAAAGTATGTGAAATTTTAGGTTTTAAGATAAAAGGAAGAATTATTCATGGAGATGAAATTACAAAGATGACAGATGAAGCACTCGAGAGAGTTGTTGAAAAATGTAATGTTTTTGTTAAGTTAACGCCAGCACAAAAGAACAGAATCGTTAACGCTTTAAGAAAAAGGCATGTAGTAGGCTTTCTTGGAGATGGTGTTAATGATGCCCCTTCAATAAAGCAAGCTGATATAGGAATTTCTGTTGAAAACGCTGTTGATGTGGCTAAGGAAACTGCTGACATTATTCTAACAACAAACGATCTGAAAGTTTTGTATGATGGAGTTATAGAAGGTAGAAAAACAATAGAAAATACTAGCAAGTATATAAAGATGAACGTTAGTTCAAACTTTGGGAATATGCTAAGCGTTGCTATAGGTTCTCTATTTTTACCATTTTTACCAATGCTGCCAACTCAAATTTTGTTAAATAACCTTTTGTATGATATTTCTCAACTTTCTTTACCATTGGATAACATAGAAGAAAATGTTGTTAAAAAGCCTAGAAAGTTGAATGTAAACTTCCTTAAGAAATTTATGGTAATTTTTGGTCCAATTAGTTCCATTTTTGATATTTTAGTGTTTATTATATTGCTATCAATAGTTAAAGTTTCGGAGCGCACATTTCAAACAGCTTGGTTTATTGAATCTTTAGCTACCCAAACTTTGGTAATATTTTTGATAAGAACTTCTACTTTTCCGTTCTTTAAAAGCAAACCTAATAAACTTTTAGCAATGAACATTATTTTAGTTATTTTAGCAGCAGTTATTA
>JBMSAV010000033.1:0-5818 GCA_049414645.1 Candidatus Aenigmatarchaeota archaeon | reverse complement strand
AGTTAAACATATCTATTCATTAAAAGATTTTTTTGTTGAAGAAGAAGTTTTTGTTCCAGAAAACGAGCCAATATTGATGATTGTTGTGAGTGTAAGGAACAATTCAAATGAAGCAAAAAACTTGAAGATTGAATTTGAAATTGCAGCAAACATTAGAGATTGGAATGAAGATTGGTATGAGAGAGATTACGAGATAACTTATAGAAAAAATAATTTTGTTGTAAAGTCTGAAAAAGGAAAATTGACTTTTGTCTCTTCTACTAATGGCAACTTTATTGGATATCATTTCTACAAAACTCATTATCCAGAGGGGAAATTGCAGAAATGTTTTGTTACAAAAAACTTTTTGATTGAAGATAGAATTAATCCTAACGATGAAAAGAAGTTTAGCTTTCTTTTTGCTTGCGATAAAGATGACATTTTTGAATTAGAAGCATTGCTCAAAAATTATGATTATTTAGTTGGAGAAAAGAGAAGTATTTACAAAAAGCTTTTAGAAGAAAACAATTTTGTTTCATCAATCGACTTCTTAAATAATCTTTTTAGAATAGCAGTTATTAATTTTGAAAAGTCTATTGTATATTTCAACAATCAAAAAGTTTTTATTGCTGGATATCCTTGGTTCACTCAAGTTTGGGGAAGAGATTCTTTGCTTTCCATAGCACTTAATCCATTTGATGAAGAAGCTTGTAGAAATACTTTGAAGTTGCTAGCGAAAAATCAGTCAGAAGACGGAAAGATACTAAACTTTATTTTGTTAGATGGAAGCGTTGATTACAATTCTTCAGATGCGACTCCTCTTTTCCCAATTGCTTTGTATTCTTATTTGAAAAGATTTGGCAACGTTAGTTTGGTTTTGGATTTGAAAGATACACTTTACAAAATTTTTGAGTTTTACAAAAAGAACAAAAACGAATATGGTTTTATTTATTCTCCTAAAAACTCAACATGGATGGATAGTTTAGAAAGAGAAGGTTATTGCATTGAAGTTCAAGTTTTTTGGCAAAAAGCTTTGGAAATTCTTTCTGATTTGTTTGAAATTTTAGAAGACGAGAAAAATGCTAAGGAGGCAAATCAATTAGCGAAAACTTTAAAGACAAGCATTCTAAAAAAATTCACAAAAGGTAAGTATTTTGTAGATAGAATAGGAAGCAACATCGAAACGATAAATCCACTCTTTTTACTTGTTTTTGGATTAACTGATAAGAAAGATCTGTTAAAGTATATAGAAGAAAATTTTGAAACAGAAGTTGGTTTATCAACTATAGACAAAAATTCTGCTAACTATAGGCCAAGTTCTTATCATTCTGGTTGTACTTGGAGTCATTTGCTAGCTTTGCTTTCTTCTGTTCAATTTAAAAAAATGAGAGTTGATAAAGCTCTAGAAAATTTGAGAAAAATTTATGTTAAAAGTCAAGAACATGCATTAAACTGTATACCAGAAGTTTGGGATTCAGAAAATGGAAGTTTGTATGTTGATAAGCCATTAGGAAGGGAAATTTCCTCTTTTATTCAAACCTGGAGTGCAGCAGCTGTAATAAGAGCAATAGACGAGATGTTAGGAATTGAAACAGATGCTTTAAAGAATGTTATAAAAGTTTCCCCCAAAATGGAAGGAGAGTTTAAGAGAGTTATAAAAATCGGGGAAGATGTCGTAGAGCTTCAAATAACTTTCAAAGAAGCAAAGGTTGATGTTTCATATAAAAGCAAGTTAAATAGAAATTACAAAATAATTTCTTTGCCAGAAGTTTGAATAAACTGTATTTTAATTAATTAGATAATCAGAACATTGAATAAAAATAAATAACTTTCTTGAAATTTTAGATTTAGGCCATCTATTTAAAGAGTAGAAAGTTTGGGAAAACAAAAGTATTGCACCGAAATTTCACAAGCGTGAAAGATAAAGAAGCAGTATTGGTTGTAGGTTCTTCTTGAAGTGATTAGACGTTGCTTTCATTAGAGATGAATAAAAGAGGTTACGAGTTTCTTTCTAATTAAAATACAGTAATAGATTCTAATTATATATACAGCGAGACTACTACGGTGAATATTAAAGAATTCGTAGTAGATTTGTTTCCAGAAGTTATATCTAAAGCGAAGAAAGTATATGCTGTAAGCAATTTAAAAAGATACCTAGTTGAATTCCCCTAACCAAATTATCCAAGAAAAATCGCTTACATATTCCTAATAAGAGCATCACCATATACTGATAAATACGAAGAAAGAGAAGTATCTCCAGAAGAGTTAGGATTCTCTTTGTACGAGTTCCCAACAAAATTAATAAGAGGTGTGCTCTCTCCTCTTGTAAGATACAGAAATCTTGTTAAATCACTAGACACACTAGAGTTGAGTGAGAAAAGATTAAAAACGTTTTTCAACCTAAATATTCCGTCTTATTACCTCTTTGGAAATTATAAAAGGATATCAGACAAAATATCAAAATTGTTTTAGGTGAGCCACATGAGAATGGTATTAATTTCGGATTTGGATGGTATATGGATAAAGACTAATCATAAGATTTTTGATGAGATAAATAAGAAACTCACAGGCAAGGTCATTGAAAACAAAGAGTTATCAAAATTAAAGAGGCTAGCTCGAATTGGGAGAATGAGTTCTTTTAAGATGGGATACATTATTTATCAAAAAAATGGCTTTAAAAATTTTATTGAGTTGAGAGTGAATTTTCGAAAATTGGAGATTAAAAATGCAAAGAGAATTTACAAGATTGTTCATGGAGCGAAAGAAACTTTGAGGAAATTGAAGAGAAAAAATATTAGAATATTTATATTAACAGATTCGCCAAACGAGAGCTGCTACTTAAAAATTATTCTTGATAAAATAGGTTTATTGAGGTATTTTGATGAAGTGTTTACATCTCATGATTTGGGTATGGAAAAACCTTCTGCATTTAAGTGCTTTACATTTTTAAATGATTCATATAAGGTTTATTTTCTAGGCCACGATGATGATGAGATAATTGGAGCTAAAAAATTCGGATTCTTAACGATTGGTCTAAAGAATAAAAATGCAGATATATACATTTCGAAAATCGAGGAACTCAGCAATATCTTATAGAAAATGTTTATTATATATACCTCTAAGGTCGAATAAATTAACTATTCTGAGAAATTGATCTCATAAAATTTTTTGTACTTGTTAGGATACATCAGAATTTTAGACAACTTTTTTATCGGAATAGATAATTTCTTTGCGGAAACTTTTTCTATTGAAAATCCTTTGTACTTCTTATTTTCAACAATTTTTAACCAACCATTTTGCATGAAAACGTGGTGGGGAAATCCTTTATTTTTAACAATATTGTAATCGTGACCAGCGTCCTCTGGAACTATTCCTAAAATTAAACAATCTTTTCCAATTGATATTAAACGATGAATAAGCCTCGGATGTATTAGCACTGAAGTTCCTTCTTTCATCTCAACGAGTATTGATTTTTTCTTGTTTAGATCAGAGATCAATAGATAGCATTCATTTTTCAAAACAGTATAAAACTCTCCTCTATTTTTTTCGTGCCTATGTCCATAAGTTAGGAATGTTTCGCCATCTTTTGTCAAAGAAAACAAACCAAATTTTAAGAGAGTCACATCGAAATTTAGCTTGTATTCATCTTTAATTTTCTTGTATCTTTCTATACCTCTCCATAAGTTATAGACATAGTAAACTGTTCTATCACCAAAAAACTCCAAAGCTTTTTTTGCATTTTTCAAATCGAGAATTACTTTATCTTTTATCAACTCACTCATCTTCCTTTCCCAAAAAACTGGCGTTTCTTTAAATTCTAGCTCGAGAAATTGCTCTCCTTTAATTTTCATTTCCTCAATCTCCATTTTTAACTTTGTTTTCTGTTTTAATAATTCTCTTCTAAAATTGATTATGAGAGAAGATGTGTATCCACCAAAGGGTTTTAGGGATTTTCTGCCAGAAGATGAAATTTTGAGAAAAGAAATTTTTTCTAGAATTGAGAAGATTTTTCAAAGGTATGGTTTCGATCCTATAGAAACACCAATGGTAGAAAAGTGGGAAACTTTAGCAGGAAAATATGGTGAAGAAGCAGAAAACAGATTAATTTGGAGGTTTAAATTGCCTTATAGCGAAAAAGAATTTGGTTTAAGGTATGATTTGACAGTTCCATTAGCAAGGTTTGTAGCAAGATTTAATCCAAGATTTCCTTTCAAAAGATATCAAATAGGGAGGGTTTTCAGATACGAAGACCCACAAAAAGGAAGATACAGAGAATTTTGGCAGTGTGATGTTGATATTGTTGGAGAGTCTTCTCCACTAGCTGATGCTGAGATTTTAAATATTGTTATAGATGTTTTTGAGGAATTCTGTTTCAAGAATTACACGATTAAAGTTAATGACAGAAGGATTTTGAGAGAAATTTTTGAGAAGTTTCTTGGAATTAGTGATTATTCTACGATTCTCAAAATCTACAGAATAATTGATAAGTTGGATAGGATTGGTAAGGAAAAAGTTCTTTTACTTTTGAAAGAGTTGAATCTTGGAGAAAAAGTCTTGAAGCAAATAGAAAGTTTTATAGATGCGTCTAAGTTAAGCAACGAGGAAATATTTAGATATTTAGAATCTTTTGATTCAAGTGAGATAAAAGTTGCAATAGAGAGTTTGAAAACTATTTTGGACTTCTCTAAGAAAAAAGATAGAATAAAGATATATTTGTCTCTTGTAAGAGGTTTAGATTATTATACTGGCATGATTTACGAGGCTGTTGTTGAAGAACCAAAGATTGGAAGTTTGTCTGGAGGAGGAAGATATGATAATCTAATTGGAATGTTTACTGGCAATAAAATTCCTGCGGTTGGAGGCTCCATAGGAGTAGAAAGACTTATAGATGCTGGTTTAGAGTTGGGGATTTTCAAAAAAGAAAAGAAAACTTATTCTAAAATTGGAATCGTTTACACTAAAGATGTTGAAGTTAAAAAAGTTTGGGAAATTTCTGATTATTTGAGAAGCAAGGGAATTAACATTTTTGTTCCTTTTGAAGGCTACTCTGGGATTTTAGATGGAGTAAAAGATTTGGATAAGAGAGGAATACAATTTGCATTGATTATTGGTAAGAAAGAGATTGAGGAAGGAAAATTGACTTTGCAAAATTTGTTGACAAGAGAAAGACAGGTCGTTAAATTGGAAGAAATAGATAAAATAGTCAAAGGTTAATTCTTTCTTTCAAATCTAAAAAATGGGCCGGTAGATCAATGGTAGATCGCCGCCCTCGCAAGGCGGAGGCTCCGGGTTCGAATCCCGGCCGGTCCAAAATCTTGGAGTTTAAGGACAAGAAAATTTGAAAATTTTTTAAATTAGATACTTAATAACGAAATAATGAGAAAATTTTTTGAGAAAATTTTTAGGAGATTTCAAGAGAGAAATCCTCATGAAACTTTAGTTTTTAGACTTAGAATTTTTGTAATTTTGGGTTAAATTCTGATTGCTTTGAACAAAATTTTCTATATAAACAAATTTCTCCCACCAAATGTAGAGCTTATAATACCAACATTAAGTGTAGTTTGTTCCTTTTCAATTCCACTTGGACAAAACAAATTTTGGAGAATTTTCAATAAGTACTTTGGAATCATTGCACTTCTCACAGTTTTCTTTACTGATGTTTTTATTTGGGGATTTTATTCGATTTATATATTCACTTGGTCTGGGTTTATTTTTGTTTGGCTAATATCTACGAGAAATCAGTTATCTTTTTTCGATAAGTATATGAATCTTGTAAAGAAAACAATAATAACAACAGATATCTCAATTTTGTTGTTTGATTTTTGGACTGGTATAATAG
>JBMSAV010000032.1:0-3087 GCA_049414645.1 Candidatus Aenigmatarchaeota archaeon | reverse complement strand
CTTCAAGAATTTCCCTTGTGATTTCTACTCCGTTAAACTCTCCAACTTTCAAAATAGGTATAATCATAACAATAAAATTTTTTAGCTAATGATTTTTTCAATTTGTCCATTTTTGTCTATTTTTGTCTATTATTTGAAGATAACTTTTAATGTAATCGCTCGTGGTGTTCCAAATTCAAAACTAATAGCTGTTTTTATGTTCTCAAAATAATAGCCAAGTAAGATATTGAATGATGGTTTTTGAATAAATGTTTTTTGAGAGACACATTTATTTTCACACCATTCTATTCCTTTTCCTTCACCCCAATAATATCCTCCTGATATTCCAAGCATTTTGTTTTTAAAATAGTGAATGTATCCTAAATTTATGCCTTGAAGTGTTGTAATATGACCAAAACAAATTTTGTATTCCTCAAAAAGTAATGTATCACATTTAATGCTTTTGTCTCCATAATATATCTCCATATTATCAATCTTCCTGTAATATTCAATTGATACTCTTTCTTTCATAATTAGCAATCCTGCTCCAAGCATTTGTGATATTGCTATTCTTTTATACATAGTTTTTAATTGGTTTTGTATCAAAAGCCCATAATCCACACTTATTCCTAAGCTTGTTAAAACCAAAAGCATAACAAAATTTTAAAGCTAAAAAAACTAAAACTTTAAATAAAGTGCTTCAACTTTGCCTATAATAGATACCTCTCTTAAACTTTTAATGTCTATAACTATGTCTTTAAATTGCTTGTTTTCCGATTTTAAAATAATTTTCCCATCCTCAATATAAAATCTCTTTATGGCATATTCATTTTCTATATTCACTATTACAATATCTCCATTTTTTACTTCTGCGATTGAGCTTATTCTTCTTACTATAACTATTGAGCCTTTTGGAATAAATGGCTCCATACTCGCGCCATCCACTATCATAGCAAAATCTCCAAGCGACATCGGTGGAATTGGTATCCAATCTAAAACATCACTTTCTGTATTTTCAGGTAATCCAGCACTTATATATCCAATAATAGGTATAAATTTTACATTCATTTTAGGGTTTTCGGTTGTTGGTTTTTTCAAAAACATTTCCCCCTTTCCTCTTAAAATCCATTCAGGATTAACTTCAAGCTCATATTTCAATAGTTTTAGGAATTTTTGACTTGGAATAATCTCTCCTCTTTCATATTTGACAATAGAGTCTCTGCTTATACCAAGTTTTTTAGCCATATTTTCCTGAGTTAAACCAAGCTCTTTTCTTACCTTTTTTATCCTTTCTCCTATCTCTCTTAAGTTTTCCATTTTTTTACCTCCTTTTGCTGATAAAACTACATATAAAACCACATATTGAAGAATTATCTAATTTAGCAAATTGAAAGGTCGTAAAATCGGGCTTTAAAATTTTCAATATGTCAAAAATTACGCAAGACAAAAACATAAGGGGTAAAACCCAAACCGCTAAAAACATAACCATAAATTTTAAAGCTGTAAGAATTAGCTATGTGAAATTCCTATGCTCTATTAGAGGTATAAAAAGCATTTATGAATTAGCAAAAATGTTAAAAGTCTCTTACCAGCATTTATATTATGTTCTTACGGGTAAAAGACAAAGTAAGAAACTAACAAGAGAAATATCACAAATTTTAGGTGTAGATTTAGAGAAGGAATTTCAAAAACTTGAAAGGAGGTTGAAGCCATGACAAATGCAATAACAAACAAAAAAGAGATGTTGGACATGGTGAGGATAATATATCCTCACTTGAAAGATGTTTCCGATGTAGAGCTAATGAAAGCTATTGCTCTTGTCAATAAGCTTGGACTTGACCCTCTGAAAAGAGAAGTTCATTTTGTTCCATTCAAAAACTCAGTTCAAGTAGTAGTTAGCTATTTAGAATATGTAAAGCGTGCTGAAAAAACAGGACTGCTAAATGGATGGGAAGTAGAAGCAGGAAAAGACGAACTTGGAGAATATGCCATAGTAAGAATATATCGTAAAGATTGGCAATATCCATTTACTTGGAAAACATATTTAAATGAAGTTAAGAAAGATACTCCTACCTGGAAACAAATGCCTATTTTTATGTTAAAAAAAGTAGCGATAACACAAGCTTTTCGTATTTGTTTTCCAAATGAAACAAGTCATCTTCCTTCTGAAGAAGTGGAAGCGGAAATGGAAGAACAAGAGCAAATAGAAACTAAAACTATATCTGAAAAGCAAAGAAAATTCTTATGGGCAATAGCAAAAGAAGAAAATTTAACAGAAGAGGAAGTAAGAGAAATTATAAAGAGCTTTGGATATGAAAGCACAAAAGATATTAGTATTGAAGTTTTTGATAACATAGTGAATGCTATTAGAGAAGCAGGAGAAAGAAAAAAATTAAACAAGGAGACAGAAGATGAAAGAAATGATTCTTAATTGGAACACGAAAACTTTTCACAATAAGAAGTTTTTAAGAGGAGATTGTAATATAGAAAATCAAAAATCAAATATCAATTTTGAAGTCTCTTATGAGCTATATAAAGTTATAAGAAATATCACATCAGATTATAAAGTATGCTCTAAATGTAATGATTTAATGAGCAGGGAAGACTTTGACGAGTTAGAAGTTGAAGATTTACCTATGGACTTAATAAATCTTGATGATTTAATTTATAAGCAAATTTATCCACGATTTCAAGTTAGTGAAGAAACAATAGAAGATTATTTTGAAGCAATTGTAAATAACAATCAGCTCCCGCCTGTTCTGGTGGGGGTTTATGAAACTGATGAAGAAACTAAACTTATTCTATTGGACGGCTTTCATAGATTTAAAGCTTATGAGAAGTTTTATAAAACATACCATGGGGGTGAAATTGTTCTAAAAACCATAAAAGCAAGAGTTATAAAAATAAATGATGAAAAAGACTTATTAAAATGGAGTGCTTATTATAATTCAAGGCACGGATTAAGACTTAAAAAGGAAGAGAAAATAAACTACATAAGGAAAATGTATCAAAAAGGCTTTGAAGTTGAAGAAATAGCAGAGATAATGAATGTAGGCAGAAGCACGATTTATAATTATATTTCGGATTTAATAAGAGAAGAAAAGAAGG
>JBMSAV010000031.1:0-16010 GCA_049414645.1 Candidatus Aenigmatarchaeota archaeon | reverse complement strand
AGTTGGAACTAAGAAAGCAGAAGAAGAATCTTTCGCCTCAATAGCTCATGGAGCTGGAAGAAGAGCTTCTAGAGCTAAGATGCTGAGAGAATTTAGAGGAGAAGAGGTAGCTAAAAAGTTGCAACAAAGAGGAATTTTAGTTAAGGCATGGAGTTGGAAAGGAGTTGCTGAAGAAGCTCCCGAAGCATACAAGCCAGTTGATGAAGTTGCTGAAGTATGTGAGAAAGCAGGATTAGCTAGAAGAGTTGTTAGATTGAGACCAATTGCAGTTATAAAAGGAGACTAACTAAGATAAAAATTAGTGTTTCTTTCTTTCAATCCTTTTTTGAATTGCTTTACATTAACTTGAGAGATCAAAACTTTATGGACTTTACTTTTTTAAATAGTTTATGAATGGTGAACGTTGGGTATAACTCTGGTGAATATTTTAATATTTCTCAATCTAACAATTCTTCTATGAAATTTGAGCCGAAACTTCAAGAAACAAGATGGAATATTTCTAATGAAAAAGAAATTTGGAAATTCTGGCAAGAAAAAAGGATCTATAAATTTGATCCAAATGCAGAAAAAATTTTTTCAATCGATACTCCACCTCCTTACCCTTCGGGAAAGCCATGGCACGTTGGCGCTGCTTCTCATTACTCACAAATAGACATGATTGCTAGAGCAGCAAGAATGCTCGGTTATTCTGTCTATTTCCCGATTGGAATGGATAGGAATGGTATTGCAGTAGAAAGATATGCGGAAAAAAGATTTAATATAAGCTTACATAAACTTCCAAGAGAAGAGTTTTTA
This sequence comes from Candidatus Aenigmatarchaeota archaeon, assembly GCA_049414645.1. GTDB lineage: Archaea > Aenigmatarchaeota > Aenigmatarchaeia > CG10238-14 > SpSt-28 > SpSt-28. Next base: position 15,215 of record JBMSAV010000031.1, on the reverse strand, counting down.
AAATATTGTAAGCAAGCTTTAGATGAGCTGGAGGCTGAAATGTTGGAGATAATGAAGAGTTTAGGCTTATCTGGAGATTTTGACAATTATTATCAAACTGATAGTGAAGAGTATAGAAAGCTAACTCAAGCGACTTTCATAGAACTTTGGAATAGAGGTTTAATCTACTTTGATACTAGACCAAACAATTACTGTCCTGTTTGTAAGACGACTATTGCTGATGCAGAAGTTGTTTACGAAGAACTGCCAACCAAACTTGTTTATATAAAGTTTAAAACAACGGACAATGAAGAAATTGTTATAGCAACAACTAGACCAGAACTTTTATGCTCTTGTCAGGCTGTTTTGGTTAATCCAGAAGACGAAAGGTACAAGCATTTGGTTGGTAAAAAGGCGATAGTTCCAATTTATGGGAGAGAAGTTCCAATTTTAGCTCATCCAATTGTAAAACCAGAATTTGGTAGTGGAATAGAAATGGTTTGCAGTTATGGTGACTATAATGATGTTATGCTTTTCAGAGAGCTCGGGCTAAAGGAAATAATAGCTATAGATGAAGATGGAAAGATGACAACTGCCGCTGGAAAATATGCTGGTTTAAAAGTGGAAGAAGCTAGGGAAAAAATCATCGAAGATCTAAGGCAAGCTGGATTGATTGTTAAAATTGAGCAAATAGTTCATAGGACACCGACTTGTGAAAGAAGCCATAATCCTATAGAGATAATACCAATGCAAGAGATTTATCTCAAACAGTTAGAGTTTAAAGAAGAAATGATGAAAATTGCTAATGAGCTTGAATTCTTACCAGAATTCCATAGACAATTGTTGATGAACTGGATAAATTCAATAACAAAAGATTGGCCAATCTCTAGAAGAAGGTATTACGCTACTGAAATACCTATTTGGTATTGTAAGAAATGTGGTAAACCTCATGTTCCTAAGCCGGGAAAATACTATAGGCCTTGGAAAGAGAAATCTCCTTTTGAAAAATGTGAAGCTTGTGATTCTACAGAATTTATAGGAGAAACAAGAACTTTTGACACTTGGTTTGATTCTAGCATCAGTGTTTTATTTATCTCCAGATTCATGAAAGAGGATGAATTTTTCAAGAAAATTTTTCCAGTAAACATAAGACCCCAAGGAAAAGACATAGTTAGAACTTGGTTGTACTATAGTTTACTTAGAGTTTACCAGCTAACTGGAAAAATAGCATTTCAAAAAGCTTGGATTACTGGTTATTGTGTGGATGAAAAAGGAGAAAAGATGAGTAAAAGCAAGGGAAATGTTATCGATCCTGTTCCTCTTATTGAAAAGTATGGAGCCGATGCTTTCAGATATTGGGGGGCTAGCGAAGCTAGTTTGGGATTTGATTTTAGAGCTAGCGAGAAAAGAGTAGAAAATGCATACAAATTTATAACGAAGCTGTGGAATATAGCAAGATACATTTCTCAATTTCCTGTAATAGAAAATTTTGATGAAAGCAAGCTTCTACCTAGCGATAAGTGGATATTGAGTGAACTAAAGAAAACGTATGAGAAATGTATAGAAGGCTATAAAATATTTAATTTTTTTATTCCGGCCACTCAAATAAGAGAATTTTCATGGGGTTTATTTGCTTCACATTATATAGAAATGGTTAAGAAAAGGGCTTATGGAGAGAGCTTTAGCGATGAAGAGCAAAAAGCTGCTTGGTATACTTTGCATAAAGTTATGAAAACTGTTCTAAAACTTTTAGCACCTATAACTCCATATATTTCTGAATATATATGGTTGAAAATATATGGAAACGAGAGTATACATTGTCAGTTGTTTGAAGAAAAAATAGAAGTTGAAGATTTTTCTTCCTATACTTCAAAGCTTATAGAATTCAATTCTTCAGTTTGGAAAGAAAAGAAAGAAAATGGTTTAAGCTTAAGAGATAGTATATGCGTCGAGGTTCCAAAAGAACTAAAAATCTTTGAAAAAGAACTAAAACTTATGCACAACATAATAGATACTACCGAACGATAGATACAGAAGTTCTGTTTAAGTGATTCTCGAGAAATACGATGAATAACTATTTTTTAACTAAAGTTAGCTTTAAATACCTCACATTCAATTGATTATACGAGGTGAAGAAATATGGCAAGGAAAAAGAAGAAGGAGAAGACCGAGGGAACTGAAGGAACACAATAGCAAATAATATAGACTAGAGATAAATCTTAATCTCTTTTCCTTTTTATTTTTGCTTTTAATAAAAAAAGGAAAGAAGGAAAGTTAGAATTTTATTGTTCCGCTAAAGATGAGTCCTAGCACTACCAGAAGGATTAGTATTGCGGCAACCATCAACATTCCGTTCCTTGATTTTAGGAAGTTCGTCAATTCCATTATCCTCATTCTTATCAAATTGTTTTAGTAAATAAAAAGCTTATGTACTAGAGATAAAATAATGAAATTAGTTTTAAAAAAACTTACATTCCCATTAACTCCTTTTCCTTTTCTTCGATCTCTTTTTCTATACCCAGCTTACTTATGATTTCCTTATATCTATTTCTTATTGTAACCTCAGTTATTCCTAAAGTATCCGCTATTTCTCTTTGAGTTCTTCTTTCGTTAACTAAAACGCTCGCTATGTAAATCACGGCCGCAGCAATTCCTGTCGGCCCCTTTCCGCTACTTATTCCAGCTTTCTTGGCTTTTTTTAATATTTCTAAAGCTTTAGCTTGAACTTTATCGCTTAAGCCTAAAATTGAACAGAATCTAGGAATAAAGCTTGCCGGATCTGCAGGCAAAATTCTTATTCCAAGCTCTCTAGCTAAATATCTATAGGCTCTCCCAACTTCTCTTTTATTAACATTGCATACTTCTAAAATTTCCTCTAGAGTTCTTGGAGAGTTCATCTCTCTTGTAACTGCATATGTTAATGCAGCAATAACAGCCTCTATGCTTCTACCTCTTATCAGTCCTCTGTTGACAGCCTCATTATAGTATTTTGCAATTTTTTCATGAATAGCTCTAGATAAACCTAAAAATGAAACTACTCTTTGTAATTCAGACAAAGCGTAAGAAAGGTTTCTGTCCTTACTTCTTATTAGCCTCTTATGCCACTTTGTCATTCTATAATATTGGGCTCTTTTAGAAGGTGCAACCTTATATAGCTCTAAAACTCCTTTTCCGATTTCGGTAGTCAAACCTAAATCATGCTTACTAAAAGTCAGGGGAGCTCCACCTCTAGCTCTTTTTGCCATTTGATCTGTATCAAAAGCTCTCCATTCTTGCGAAGTATCCACAACACTTTCTGTAATAACATATCCGCATTTTGAGCAAATCATCTCTCCCCTAACAGGGTCCTCAACAATGCTTGTACTTCCGCATTCAGGACAAGCTAAACCTGTCTTTTTTTGAAGTTGAACCTTTTCAATTTTCCTCTTTGCCATGTTTATCACTCTTTAGTGATTTCTAATTAACCTTTTAAGATTTATGTAGTAAAATATTTAAATTTTTATACTGAAAGTATAAATAAACTTCATGAGAGAATGGTTTTATTGTTTGATTGAAACAAAAGGCAACTTCTATATAAATGTTGGCATAAGAAACAACCGAACTTTTGTTCAGCCTATCTTTTCAATTTCTATGAAAAAAGAGGACGTTGAAATACTAAAAGAGTTGAGAAACGCAATCGGTGTCGGTGAAATAAGAATTGGTAAGAACGCTTCGCTTATTGTAAGAGGTATAAAAAATCTGGAGAGAATTTTAGAGAAAATAAGTGAAGAAAAATTCATCACATCTAAAAAAAGAGATTTTCTTTTATGGAAAGAGGCTGTAGAGATTGTAAGGGATTACAAACATTTGAGTAAAGAGGGATTTTTAAGAATCTGTGAAATTAGGGATATGATGAACTTAAGAAAAAAAAGGAAGAATTATAAAGATAAGGAGTTTTTTGAAAAATTGTTAGATAAGATGAGTATAAGATTTGAAGATGAGGAAAAGAGAAAGAAAATTAGTTCAAGTTTAAGGGTTACCTATAGTATTGGATAATTTTGAGAAGAAATTATTTAATTTGTCGATAAAATTTAGTATTATCTCTTAGGCCCGGGTGGCCGAGTGGCGAGGCAACCGGCTGCAGACCGGTATTTTGATAGAATGAGAGGTAAATACCGGTTTACGAGGGTTCGAATCCCTCCCCGGGCTTACTAAGAAGCGTTTATATCCTTATCTCTAAACTAAGTATTTCGGAAAAAATCCTAATTCAAAAATTGAGCAAATATATTGGAATACGCATAAAGTTGGAATAGGATGCAAGAATATTCATGTGTATGAAGTTATTTTATGGTAGTTGATTTAAATACGCATCATGATATAAACAATGAGAAGCATATAGTATAAAAATTATTCAATAAAAATACAATCGTCAATAACTCCATCGGAATCTACATCTATACCCTTTACTACTCTTGCAATTCCCTCGCTAAATTTGTTTCCTTCATCTAATTTTGATGCGCGCTTTATCAAAGCCAAGGTTGCTGCTCTTGTTCCTTTAAATCTTTTCCCACAAAAAAGAAGAACATAATTTTTTCTATTGAAAGGATTTCTCATCTTTATTATAATTCCTACATCTTCATCTCTATAAACAGTTTTGGATAAGGTTGAAACTATATGCCAGTCATTTTTCTCATCAAAATATATGGGTAAAAATTTGTTGAGTTTATCAACAACAATATTAGCTTTAGGCCCCCCAACCAAAATTAAATTATTTTTTAAATCTTCCTCGCTAACTTGAGTATCTAATCTATAATTTATTTCGGGCTTTTTTAAAAAGCTGCCGATAAACAAAGCTAAATCAATAGCCGCATAACCGTCGCTAGAAGCTACTCCAAATCTGCCGTGAGGATCGGGAGAGCTAACAACAATTATAGAGTTCATTTTTCCGCTTTCTATAAATGGATGTAAAATTTCTAATTCTTTTGGTCTAATAAAATGTTCTATTGGTTTACCGTCGAACAACTTAACAGCAAGGTAAGGAGAATCAATCTTATAGATTTTCGTTAGAGCTCCGGCTCTTATTTCCGTTCTTTCTAAAGAAATTATTCCTGCTTTTTCTAATCTTCTTAAGTGATAATAGATTTTTTGCTCATGTTCATTTAAGACTCTTGCTAAATCCATAGCACAACCTGGTTTCTTTGCTAGTTCATTTATTATTTTAATGGCAAGATCGCTCCCAAAAACATTCAGCTTTTTAACTTCTATCTCCTTTGCCTTAAAAACTTTTTGCCTTCCTGCACTTTCTTTTACAAAGTACTCCATAGTTAAAATAAAATTTTTACCATTATAAATATTTTTTTAATGCTTTACAAAAAAAATTTTTCCTTACTAATAATTTTTGTATTACACTAAAAAGGTTTATTTAGGAATGATTTTTATTCTCTTTTTGCATCATTCTTTATGCAATGTCCAAAATGTGATTCGGATAGCTTAATTCAGTTAACATCAACGTTTCCTATAGTTTACCTTTGTGAAGAGTGCGGCTTCACCTTCAACAAAAATAACAATCCTTGGATAGATGAGTAAAGTGTGCGGGATAATTGGTTATATTGGTAATAGAAATGCAAATGAAATTGTTTTGAAAGGAATAAAGCGGCTTGAATATAGAGGTTATGATAGTGTTGGCACTTGCTTTGTAACGAAGGAAGGTATTGTTATAAAGAAGGATGTAGGAAAGATAGAAGAGGTTCATAAGAAATTAAATTTTCTAGAACCTGAAAGCAATATTGGTGTGGGACATACTAGATGGGCAACTCATGGAGGCGTAACTAAAGAAAATGCTCATCCTCACTTAGATTGCAAGGAAAAAATAGCAATAGTTCACAATGGAATAATAGAAAATTATCAAGAAATAAAAGAATTCCTTAAAAGAAGGGGACATGAATTTAAAAGTCAAACAGATAGCGAAGTTATAGCTCATTTGATAGAAGAATTTAACAAACGACTTGATTTTGAAAGCGCATGCAAAAAGGCTTTTTATATGCTTCAAGGCAGCTTTGCTGTTTTAGTAGTTAATAAAGATGAGGAAAAAATTATTGGAATAAGAAAAGATTCACCATTAGTAATCGGTATAAATGAAAATGAAAGCTTTGTGGCGAGCGATATTTATGCACTACTTCCTTTCACAAAAAATTTCATCTTCCTTCAAAATTACGATTTCGTAGTCTTAGAGAAAGGAAAAGTTAAGATAGAGAATTTGATTGACGGAAAGTTTGAGAGGAAAGTTGAGAGAATTGATATCAATATTGATGAAACGGATAAAAAAGATTTTCATCATTACATGATTAAAGAAATTTTGGAACAAGCTGATGTTTTTGAAAGAGCATTTGATCAAGATGAGAAAAAAATTGGAAAATTTATTGAAGAGATAATAAGAGCTAAAAAAATATTTCTAGTCGCTGCTGGAACTTCTTATCATGCTTCTCTAGCTGGAAGTTATTTATTTTCAAAAGCGGGCATTTTTGCAAAACCGGTCATTGCTTCTGAATTTAACAACTTTTTGAACGTTATTGATGAAGACACCCTAATAATTGCAGTTTCGCAATCGGGAGAGACTGCAGACGTTCTTGATGCGATAAGAAAAGCGAAAGAAAGAAAAGCGAAGATATTTTCAATAGTTAATGTTTATGGTTCTAGCCTAACAAGAGAGAGCGATGAGTTTTTGCTAATGAATGCAGGTTTTGAAATAGGCGTTGCCGCTACAAAAACATATATTGCTGAGTTAGCAATCTTTCTTTTGCTCTATTCAAAATTGACAAATAAAAAAATAAACAAAGAGGAAATAAAGGCAAAAATTCTTGATTTACTTTCAAGAAGTAGAAGAGAACATGTAGAAAAGGTTGCAGAATTGTTAAAAGATAAGCAACACATATTTTTGATTGGAAGAGGATTAGAGTATGTAACAGCTTTGGAAGCTGCATTAAAAATAAAAGAAATTTCTTACATACACGCTGAGGCTTTTCCTGGAGGAGAAATAAAGCATGGAACAATTGCGCTTATAGAAAAAAATACCCCTTGCATTGTTTTTGTTGGTGAAGAAAAAGAGAAAATACTATCAAATGCCGAAGAATTAAAAGCAAGAGGAGGCTTTATAATTGGCGTTTCGGAAGAAAAAGAGAAAATTTTCGATATTTGGATTAAAGTTCCGCAAGATGGAGAAGCCTCTCTAATATATCAAATAATTCCAATGCAACTTTTAGCTTATAGGCTAGCCGTTTTAAGAGGATTTGATCCTGATAAACCGAGAAATCTTGCAAAATCTGTTACAGTTTTGTAGAGAGTGGTTAAGTGGAGTTTAAAGAAAAAACAATTGAAACTATGGGGATAAAAATCTATGTTGAGGAAAATGGTAGAGAAATTGGAAGGTGTTTCATTTACCTTATTAAAAATGATTTGCATAAAGAGCCTTATGCTTTGCTTGAAGATGTATATGTTGATGAGAATTTTAGAGGGAAAGGCATTGGAACTGAATTGGTGAAGAGAGCAATAGAACTTGCACGAAAGTTAAATTGCTATAAAATCGTAGCAAAGAGTAGATTTGAAAGAGAAAATGTTCACGAATTTTATCAAAAGCTGGGATTTGAAAAATTTGGTTATGAGTTTAGAATGGACTTAAAGTGAGAAAAATGCAAGCAATAATTTTAGCTGCTGGAGAAGGAGTAAGATTAAGACCTTATACTCAATTAATTCCAAAGCCCCTAATGACTATAAATGGTATTCCTTTGCTGACTTTTCATATAGATAAATTAAACTCATTAGGAATTACAAATGAAAAAATAATTGTTGTTGTTTCGCATCTGAAAGAAGAGATAGTGGGCTTCCTCAATAGATTTCATAGAGGGGTTAGAGTTGTTATGCAAGGTGAGAAAAAAGGCACAGCAGCTGCTGTGAGTTATGCAAAAAATCTTATTGACGATAATGAAATAGTCATTGTTTATGGAGACACAATATTTGAAGACAATCTTAAAGATTTCATTCGAGAAGAAAATGCTATTGGTGCTTATGAGGTTGAAGATGTTTCTCGTTTTGGTAAAATAGTTGTAGAAAATGGTTATTTAAAGGAGATCAAAGAAAAAACTGAGACTGGAAGAGGATTCATATTTGCTGGTTTAGTTAAAACGAAAAAAGAATTCTTAGAAGAATTAGATAAAGTTAAACAAAATGAAAAAAGTGGAGAGTATTATCTAACTGATGCTATAATGTCTTTTAATCAAAAACATCCATTCAAAATTTATGCACTAAAGGGAAGATGGTTTGATATAGGAAAAGAAGAAAGCCTAATAGAAGCAAGAAGAGTTTTTAATTTTCCAGACAATTTTTTTAAATGATTGACGTTCATTGCCATTTAGAACATGAAAAATTTATAAACAATAAAGAGATTATCCAATCTTTTAGAAAAGATTTAAAAGCTATAATAACTTCTTCTCCCCATCCGAAAGATTTCGAATATACAATAAATTTGAAAAAAGAGTTTGAAGGCTTCGTATTTGCATGCGTTGGTTTGCATCCAGAATATATTGAAGAATTTTCTGAAGAAACTTTAGATAAGTTTGAAGAATTTGTAAAGAGTAATAAAAACGATATAGTTTCAATTGGCGAAATTGGCCTGGATTATTTTTGGGTAAAGGATGAAAAATTGAGGGAAAAGCAAAGATGGTTGTTTGAAAAATTAATCGAATTTGCAAAAAGTGTTAGCAAACCAATAACTGTTCATATAAGAGATGCTTACGAAGATGCATTAAAAATTTTGGAATGTATAGATTATCAAAAGGTTCATCTTCACATGTTTGGAGGATATAAATTTTTGGATAAAGTTCTTGCGAACGATTGGAAAATTTCAGTTGGACCAATATTGCTAAGAAGTAAAACTCATAAGAAGATAGTCAAAAAATTACCATTAGAAAGAATAATGCTAGAAACAGATTCGCCTTGGATAAAAATAGATGGAAAGGAAAGCATGCCAACAGATGTTAAATATGTTGCTGAAAAAATTGCTGAAGTTAAAAATGTTTCATTAGAGGAAGTAGAAAGAGAAACCGATGAAAATGCAGTTTATCTGTTTAAATTAGAACTACTTTACAAGCCCTAAATTTTTCAATCCTTCAATTATTTTCTCCACAATTATTTCTGGTGGTCTGTTCATCCAAACCTCAACAAAAGGAACTCTATTTTTTCTCTTTCTTTTATAATATTCCAAAACAGGTTTGCTTTGCTCTTCATAAATTCTTAATCTTCCTTCAACAACTTCTGGCTTATCGTCGTCTCTTTGAATCAAAGGTGAACCGCATTTATCACACTTCATATCTTCTTTTGGTAATAAAGGCGGTAATACGTATTCTATTCCCTCTATAGTTTTATGAATATCAGCAATATTGTAATTACCATCACACTTTGGATTTGAACAAATTCTTCTTCCAGAAATTTTTTCTATTAAAACCTCTGGATGAGCGTTAATTTTTATTATTGCATCTATTTTTACCATATTATCTAAAGCCTTAGCTTGATTAACTGTTCTAGGAAAACCGTCAAGTATAAAACTATCCAAATTTTTTATTTTTTCTTTGACAACTTCTATAACTATTTCATCTGGAACTAATTCTCCTTTTTTTAAGTAAGCTTCTACTTTTTTCCCCAATTCACTTCTTTTTTTTATTTCCTCTCTAAAAATATCTCCCGTAGAAATTTTTTCTAATCCAAATTTTTCTTTTAATCGAGAAGAATAAGTTCCTTTCCCCGATCCAGGTGGGCCAAAAATTATTAACTTCATTTGATTTTGTTTAGATTTTATATTTAAAAAATTCTACATAAACGAAATAACAAATTTCTAAAAATAGATCACTCTTTAATTAAAGCTCTTAGAATATCGGTCCTAGAAATTATTCCAACTAACTTACCACTTTCATCGATAACAGGCAGTCTTCTAACATCTTTTTTGCTCATTATTCTAGCTGCTTCTAGTATAGTATCCTCTGGTTTAACGAAAAAAACTTTTTTACTCATTAGATCTTTGACTTTCAACTTACCAATCTTTTTTATTTCCCTTATAATTTTTATTCCGCTTTTTATTAGCGAAAAAATAGATAAAGATATATTTGAGGAAAGCTTTAATTCGGGAAATTCCGACTTAAAAATTTTAAGAACATCACTCTCACTAATCACCCCAACTACTTTTTCATCTTCAACAACAATTAATCCAGAAATATTATTTTTTGCCATTTTATCTATTGCGTTACTTATGCTTTCTTCTGGAGAAATTGTTATAACATTTTTGCTCATTACATCTTTGACGAGCATTTAATAATTTGATAACGAAGAATTAAGGCTTTAAAAATTCGGTGTAATGACATTTTCCACAATACCATCTATCAGAATGCTTTGCCATTATACTATTGCATTTTGGACATCTTTTATTCTTTAACGCTTTACTCACTTTTGACTGGCTGTGCTTCAACTTTATTCACCTCTATTTTCTCATCATAAATCTTTGCCTTTACTAAACTTTCTGCCAAACCAATTTTAGAAAGGGCGTAGTCAATTTTTATTTGAGAATCGTCGACCTTAAACTTTTCCTTTAAGAAATTCTTTATTAATTCTTTTGATGGAGTTGCTTCGTTTTCATGCTTAACTAAAATCTTTAATTCTTTTCTTTTCAAAAATGGATTGTATTTCTCTTCCTGAATCGTTATCTCCATACTATCAACCCACATATAATGCATATCTTCCTTTTTCTTTAATCCCCAGCATTTTCGCAACTTCGCTTTCTAAATCTAAAATTACCAAAGAGCCTTTCCAGCTTGTTGTTAAATCTGTAGAGCCGCAGTATGGACAAACTTTTTCTGTTGTTAATCTTTTGCATTTTCTACAAGCCTGTAATCTTTTCATAATTATCCCTTCTTCTTAAACCAATGTAAAGCCCCTAAGCCTTGTTGCCTCATAGTTAATCCAATCTTATTTTGTTCTTTCCATGAAATAGAAATTATCCTAGCTAAAACTTTATCGCCAATTTTCAAAGTCTTTTTAGTTTGTTTACCAAGAAAAACAGAATTTTTTTTGTCGAAAGAAACATAATCATCCATCAATTGAGAAATGTGAACTAAGCCATCTATAGGTCCAATTCGAACGAAAGAACCAAAGTCTACATTATCAACAACTTCTCCTATTACTAGCTCATGCAATTCTGGTTTAAAGACCAGCATTTTAAAAGTCGTTTGGTAATAAACGTTAGGATCTGCCGGGTAAATTTTTCCTTCTTCAATTTTATCTATAGAGACCAAAGATAGAAAAATCAACCCGCTTTTAGAGTCAATTTTTCCTTCTAAACTTTCTTCTATTGATTTTTCTATTGCTTCTCTAGCTGACAAACCAAGCTTTTCTGGAGTTACTTTAATTTTTTCCTTAATTGTGACAATTTTATACATCCTAATCAACCAAACTTCTTTTTATAAGCCTCTTTCGCTTTTTCAATAATTTCTTTCGCTTTTTCTAAACCTTGCCACTCTTTAAACTTAACAAACTTTCCAGGCTCTAATTTCTTATAACTTTCAAAGAAATCTTGAATTTCTTTTTTCAAATGTTCATTTAAGTCGTTTATTGATTTAACATTTTTGAATCGAGGATCTTTTACAGGAACAGCAATGATTTTATCATCAATTCCTTTTTCATCTTCCATTATTATGACTCCTATTGGTCTTGCTTTAACCACGCAGCCAGGAAAAGTTGGATAGGTTGTTAATAAAACAACATCAACGGGATCTTCATCTTCGTGCCAAGTTCTTGGAATAAAGCCATAATCAAAGGGCCAGAAAACTGGAGAATATAAAACTCTATCTAAAGAAAAATATCCTTTTTCATTGTCATATTCAATTTTATTGGAGCTTCCTTTTACATTTTCAACAACAACATTTATTTCCTCGCTACTACCAGCATCAATATCATGCATAAGATTCATTATATCACCTCTATCTTCTTTTTATTTCTTAGATAAGCAATCCTTACATTTTCCTTTTTTAATTTCTCCTTTAAATCTTTATCGTTAGTGGCAACAATAAAACCTTCTTTTTTTGCTAAAGCAAGCAAATCTTCGTCGACAACCTTCTTTAAAGATTGGACTACCTTTATTTTTTGAGATTCTATTAGCTTTAAAGCCATCAAAGCTAGTCTCCCTTCTTTAGTCTTTCTATTAGCTACTGATTTTAATTCCCTTAAAGTTTCTGAGCTTATGAATAGGTCTACTTTTTCTTCAAGATTATCGAAAATCGAAAAATCTACTTTATATCTAAGCATATTAAGCAAAAAGTTTGTATCTAGCAAGATCCTTAACGTCATTAACCTATTTAAATATTCAAAATAAGAAATTTTTATGAAAGGAATAAGCGATGTAATTGCTATGCTTTTAATGTTAGTAATAACAATTGGACTAGTTGGACTATCTTATTCTTATATTACGGGAGTTTTCACAGCAAGAACAGCAGTTGTATTAGAAATAGAACCAGGTAGCACTTTTTGTATTAATACAACTCATGCTCAAGTAGGAGTAAGAAATGCGGGAACCTCTACAAGCGGGACGGTAACTCTCCAAATATTTAATGCAGCTGGTCAATCAACAACAGCAACATTAGCTGGAGGAGGATTAGCTTCCGGTGAATTGAGAAATCAAATAATGCCTCGTCCATCAGGAGCAGGTTATTTGAGGGTGGTAGCTTCAACAACAGGAAGTAGTGCATCTGGGACCATCTATTGTAGTGTCTAGCAGTTACTTATAATAAAATTCCATAACCAAATAATCTCCACCTACCAGAAACTTGCCTCGAAATAGCTATTTTTGTTTTTCCACCTTTCTCAAATATCAGTGGAATAGCTAGTTGACAACTTATAAAATTCTTTCTCGCTTCTTTAACAACGCCAACACTTCTTTGATTTGCCAAATGTATCAAAATTTTCTCTCCAATTTTTATTAAAGGCAAAGCTTGAATTTCTTTAGCTCCATAAACTCTCTCAAACTCAAAATATTCAAAACTTATTTCATAAGTTTCTTTTGGCAATGTTCCCTTTAATCCAACAACACTTCCAACTAAACTATCAGCTTTCGTTAAGCTTGGATCTAATTTTGTTGAAACACCAAGCAATCCTCCAGGACCAGCTTCCCTTATATCTTTATTAGCTTTTCTCAATCCAACAACTTCAGTTTCTAAAGGCTGATATTTATTTTCAATTTTTATTCCAGGTTTAATTTCTATATTGTCGCCAACTTTAAGTCTTCCTTCAACAACACTTCCCCCTAAAATTCCACCAACAATTTTATCTATCTCTGTCCCCGGTTTATTAACATCAAAGCTTCTTATAACTAAAAACTTTGGATTTTTCGTTTCATCTCTTTTTGGTGTTGGTATATATTTCTCTATAGCTTCAAAAACCTTGTCAATGTTAACTCTTTGAGTAGAAGAAACAGGAATTATTGGAGCATTTTCAGCAATCGTTCCTTTAACAAATTCTTTAATCTCTTGATAATTTTTCAAAGCTTGTTCTTTTGTTACAGTATCAATTTTTGTTTGAACAATAACAATCTTATCAATACCAACAATTTCCAAAGCTTTTAAATGTTCAAAAGTTTGAGGTTGGGGACATTTTTCATTGGCTGCAATAACAAGCAAAGCTCCATCTATAACACCAGCCCCAGTTAAAACTGTTGCTGTTAGAATTTCATGCCCTGGAGAATCCACAAAACTAACAGTCCTTTGAATTTCCGTATCAGCAAAACAAAATGGACATTTCTTGCTATTAGAATATCTTCCACATTGAGGACATTTATAAATTGTAGCATCAGCGTATCCAAGCTTTATAGTTATTCCTCTTTTTAATTCTTCAGAATGTTGTAAAGTAAGCTTACCTGTTAAAGCTTGAACTAAAACTGTATTGTGCAGAAGAAAGAAACCTAAGCCTCCAAAGAAAGTATGAGTTTGAGAAACACTCAAGTCAAAAATTATTTCATCCTTCACTTCTTCATATTCAACTTTCTTAACTTTTTCCACTCTCAAACTACCAAAGTAAAGAGTTTCAATCTTTCGCATTTCTTCTTTAGCTTCTTTTATTTTTTCATTCAAATAATTCCTAAGCAATGCTAAGGCTTTCTTATCTTTTCTCTTAACCATTCTTGAGAAAGAAGTAGGTGGTATATTATTTATTAATGCTACTTTCCTCAGTGGAACGAAATTTTCTAACTCTTCATCTTTTAGATTATCTAAGAATTTAATTCTTTCTTCAACCAACTCGATAACTCTTTCTAGCAACTCATAGGTGATTCTCCCTTTTTTCCTGGCCTCCTCGATTGCTTTGTAAATCTTTTGCTTCTTAAATCCATCACCTTTTCTTTTATCGTTAATAAGAAGAAAAGTTAGCCTCTTAATATTTTCTTTATCCATTTTTATAGAGTCGTAAGTTTTCATTCTTGTCTTATGATTTTCAAAGAGTTCTAAAAGTTGTAAAGCCTTTAACTTCTTTTTTCCTTCCAGCCCTATTTCTTTTAGAAACTTTTCTGCCTCTTTACCATATAATGCCAACCTGAAATATTCTTTACCCTTAACTTTCTTCTTATAAATTTTAGGAAATATTCCAAATTCATATAAAGAAATTAAGATGAAATTAACCAAAGTTTGAGATACTTGAGACAATTCTATCCCTCTAGCCTTGAGGTTTATATGTCCGTCTAAAGAGAAAAACCACTTAAGATAAGTTTTTTTGAGGTCTTTTGGTAAATATAAAAACCAACCCTTTAAGCTTTTGCTACTTCCCCCCAAGATCTTCTTAAAATAATAGAAAGCTATTTTAGGTTGTATTATGTAGTCTTTTCCGTTTTCCAAATGAAAAGAATAACCTAGTGAGCTTAAATATTCTAACACTTCATTTAGCATCTCTTTTTCTTCTTTTTTAGTTAACATCAATCTCTTTCCTACATGTCCTTCTGCATTAATGAATGCCAACAATTTTACAAAATTTTCATCTAACCTGAAACCTTTTACCTTTGCCTTCTTACCATTCTTGAAAACAATCTTGTAAAACTCTTCATCTTTTTCAATTATTCTACAAAATTCTTTAATGTTTTCCTCAAAGTCTATTTTCTTCTGAGCTTCTTGAATATTTGAATTTAAATTTATCTTTCCGAGTACAAAAACCTCATCCCCCTCTTTAATTTCTGATGCTCT